>JAZLFA010000001.1:0-9342 GCA_045615545.1 Bacilli bacterium
GGAATGTGGCAAACGTTCAATTGGTTTTGTCGCCGAACGTTTATTTACAATATTCGTCTATTATCTAAAAGATAAATATCCTAATTTAAAGATTAAAGAATGCCAAACGGTGTTCTTCCATAATACTTATAATCCATATTTAAAACCTTTGTATCAACATAAGACCGGCATTTGTTTTATTGCTGACAATAATTATGCTAAACATCTATCTGTAGCGTTGCAGTCATTATTAAAAACAAGTAGTAAGAGTAATACATATGACATTATTGTGTTAGATAACCATTTATCGATTCCTAATCGTAATACGCTTACTTTACAAGTTAAAGAATATCCTAATGTTTCTCTTCGGTTCCTACCTGTTTCTGAACATCTTGATCATTACAAACTTAAGACAAGACGTTTTATTAATAAAACCACTTATCTAAGGTTTGTTATCTTTGATTTATTAGTTAATTACAAAAAAGTTATTTATCTAGATTCAGATATATTAGTTAACAATGATATCGCTGATTTATATTCCATAAACATAGATAATAACTATTTAGCAGCCTCTAAAGACATAGTAATGGCTACTTGGAGCAGTGAAGATGGTAAAAGAGGCAGAACCGCTCGTTATCATTTAAAAGATACGATTGGATTAACTCACCAATATGATTATTTCAATGCTGGTGTAATGGTATTAAACATTCCTTACTTTGTTTCTAATAAAATCACTACTGATAAATTATTTGAAATAGCGAATAATAAGAAATTTGATTGGTTAGATCAGGATGTAATGAATATTGTTTGTAAGAATAAAGTAGTGTTCCTAGATTTAAAATGGAATGCGATGATTCATGAAGCTAATGAAAAAGAAGAATTACCTGAAAAAATAATGCCTAAAGAATTATATGAAGCTTATTTCTTGGCTAGAAATAATCCATATATTATTCATTATGCAGGTCATCAACTTCCTATCTATGGAGATAATGTTAAGTATAGTGAATTGTATTGGAAGTACGCTAAAGAGACTTCTTATTATGAGAAGTTAGCATATGAATCTAATGATAAAGGTAGTCTTAAAACTTTTGCCAAACGCTTATTGCCTCGTAACACTAGAAGAGGTAACTTTATCCGATATATTTACCATAAGTTTAAAAAATGGTAAACTTAGTTTGAATATTAATGTAATTTTATATTATGTTATAGACCAATTCACGATAAGTTTATGGTATAATTTTTACAATGAACAATATAATTGTTGACAAAATATTACCTAAAGGTTCAAAAAGAAGGGAGTTAATTAAAAAAATTATGAATAAACAACCTGAACAGTCATCTAAAAATGTTATAAATAAAAATGATGATAGATTTTGCGAATTTCAAAAAATTAAATTGCTTGCTAAACTTTTAAAAGAACACGGCGTTAAACACATAGTGTTGTCACCAGGCGGAAAGGATGTTCCGTTAGTCAGGGTTTTTGAAAACAACGATGATATATTTATTTTGCATCGTGTAACCGACGAAAGAAGCGCCGCTTACTATGCTCTAGGCATCGCGGCTGAAACCAAATCGTTAGTTGCTTGTGTTTGCACAAGAGGAACTGCAGTTGCAAATTATTTACCAGCGATTACCGAGGCCTACTACACAGGTGTTCCAATTGTTGCTATTACTGCCGATGGTTATAATATTTTTCATGGTCACGGTGAAGATCAAACTATAGAGCAAGATGGAATATTTAGAAGAGCAGTGAAAAAGAGCATAACTATCCCCGAAGGGAATGATTATAAAGCACTGCATCAAGCAAAACGTGATATTTCATATTGTTTAGCCGAAGCAACACATAATTCTTTTGGTCCAGTCCATATTAATTTTGCTATTGGTGATATAAACTATGGAGAAAATTTCCCAAAAAGCGAATGGAAGATATCAAGTGAGCCGATAAAAACAATCTCATTCGTTAGCCTGTCGGATGATAAAATGCCTAAATATGTTTCACAATTGAAAAAGGCTGAAAAAATACTTATTATTTGTGGTCAAAATTTGGAATTAACCAATGAAGAAAAAGAGAACATAAAAGCTTTTGCGCAAAGATATAATTGCGTTATTTTAACTGATCATATATCTAATCTTCATAATGAATATTGCTTATCTCCTTATCAATCAATTTTTTCGATAAATCAAATTGACTTTAATAAATGTTTATCTCCAGATATTTTAATTACGATAGGTGGTAAAAGATTGATGGTAGATCCGATTACATTTAAAATTAGAGGCGGATTAAAAACTATAGAACATTGGCATATTAATCCATCGGGCAAGGTTAGAGATTTTTATTTTACGATGCAAAAAGTATTCGAAATGTCTCAAAATGCATTTTTTAGATATTTTTCATCTCAAGCTGGTGAGAGCAAAAACAACATGAAATATTACAATCAATGGAAAGACAAAACTATTACGCCTTCTCCAACAATTAATGTTTATAATTCAACTTATATTCAAAGCATATTTTTTCCATTAGTTCCGAAAGATTCAATTTTGCATTTGGGCGTAGGTAAAGTATTCATTGAATGCAGAAAGTTTCATATTGATCCTACGGTAAAGGTTTATTGCAACATGGGTACAAACGGAATAGACGGTTGCACTTCTACTTTTTTAGGCGCGGCTTCTTGTACGGATAAAATGTGTTATTTAATTGTAGGCGATTTGTCTTTCTTTTACGATATGAATTCTATATGGAATAAATTTCCTAAAAAGAATGTAAGAATTTTACTAATAAATAATAAAGGCAGCGGCCTTCTTAGGGTTCATAATTTAAAAGGGATTGCCGCTAGCCACAACACTTCTGCTAAAGGTTGGGTGGAATCTAACAATTTTAAATATATGTCCGCTTCAACCAAAGAAGAATTTGATGCAAAAATTAAAAGTTTTGTTTTAGATGAATCTGACCAAGCGTTATTCTTTGAAGTTTTTTGCAATTAGTTATGAATATCTATTTAAAACCAAAAAATATCATTGTAGTTGGCGGCGCTACCGGTATTGGTTTTGGAATTGTTAAAACGCTTCTTGAAAAAGGAGCAAAAAACATAATTATTGCATCTAGATCAATAAATAAACTGGAAAACGCTCAAAAATTATTAAAAAACGATAAAATCAAAATTTTGAAATTTGATATAACTGATGTATCTAATCACCTTTCCTTTATAGAAAAAGCTAACAAATTAATAGGAACTGTTCCTGATGGTTTAGTAGTTTCTAGCGGCATTAATGCTTCTATGCATAATTGGAAAGGTTTTAATGTTACGGAAGAAGAATACGATAAAGTAATGAATACTAATCTAAAAGGCGTTTTCTTTTTAATTAGGAACTTTGCAAATTATCTTTATGAAAGGAAGGTGGATGGCAATATATGTATCATTTCTAGTATTAGTGCTCACAGGGACTTGCTATCGTCTTATCAAGTTTCAAAAAATGCTATATCTGGTATTGTTCGTTGCTATGGCAAACATTTATGTGAAAGAGGTATTGTTTTAAATTGTGTCGAACCTGGTGTAACTGAAGATGGTCTTCTCGGCGGGCTAAAAGATTTTTCGAATGGTATTAGAGGTGGCAAACCATGGTCAGATAATTCAATACAAAGAGTCATTAGACCCGAAGAAATTGCCGAAATTGTTTATATACTTATGAGTAATATCGGAGAAGTAATGTCTGGTAGTTGTATATTAGCTGGTGGCGGGGCCAAAAGCATACATTGAGTACAATGCAAATCGCGGCCCCATCCTAACTTCGTTATCATGGGGGTGAGTGTGCCACCTTGTACTGTGTACAACGTGGGGTTGGTGGTTAATAAAAGAGAGTTTGTTAGTGTTCGCTTAGGTGTTTTGTTGGTATACTGAATGATTATTGATGATAATTATATATTTATATATAAGATATGTTTCTTTATTATGATTATTTAGTTAATAAATATATTAATAATAGTATGTAACCCATCATGACTTTATCATCATGGGAGTAGTTTCCCACCTTGTCTAGCAACAACGTGGGGGACGTTGGTATAGCATTGGTATAGCTTTATAGTGGTGTTTATCTGACTTAAAGTGTCGGTAAATTGTTTTAAACGCAATTTGGACAAGTTATTTAATATAATTGTTATGTTTGCTATAATAATAGATACATGCCTTCCGAAAAATATATAAACAACGATGTTCTATATTTCAGCAATGATGCTTCTCCATCTTCATTTGGATGGAATTTTCAGTGTAATGCAGGCATCTATTTGTTTTTACAAGATATCAAAAATTATAAAGGAATCAAAATTGAATCTAAACTCCAAGATATAGAAATTATTTGTAATGATAATACAAAAATTTTGGCTCAAGCAAAATCGACAACCGATCCGAGCGCAATTCCTGATATTACTGAAAGAAATAAGGATGCATTAACTTCGTTAATTAAATCATCAAATTTTGGTAAAGAACTTATTTATATTACAAATTTTCCGAATGTTTTAGGCTCTGGTATTAATGAAATTTTTACTCTTAGTAAAATTAAATACGATGATATGATAGAGTCATGTAAAAATAAAATCCAAGATATTATTAATAAAATCGAAAGCGAATTAAATCGAAAATTGCTCGATTGTAAAACAAAAGACAAAACAAAAGACAAGGTTAAAGAATTACTTAAATTATCTAAAGATATAGATAAAAAGAAAATTGCCATTTCTGTCATCCATCCTTACATATCTACCGTTCCAAAAATAAGGTACAAAGAAATTCAAAAAGCAATTTCTAGTTTTTTAGCCGAAACATTGGAGCTAAAGAATTCTGATATCTCATCTATTGATTTCAAGTTACTTCAATACTGGCAAAACTTGTTTGAATTTAATTCGACAATTCGCGATGATGACATCAAAGGAAAAAGCAAAGCTGTCACAAAAGAAAATTTTGTGTGGCCTATAATAATATATTTGTGCCAGGATGATTCTTATATCGATGATGTAAGCTTAAATTTTTCGCCAACAATTTCATTAAAAGCAGATGTTACGGAATTTATTAATAGCGAAAATATCATTGCTACTGAAGATTTTGAATTAGTTAATAAGGTCATTAACTCATTCAGTGAATATAGAAACATTAATTCAAATGTGCCATCTGGGATAGAGAAAAAATTTATTGTAGATAGATGGCAAGATTTTTCGCGATATTTTCCGAACGAAAATAGTGAAAAAAATGAATTAATAACTAAGGTTGTTATGATGAAAATAATTTGTAGATTTGAAGCTATCAAAAAAGTTATAAATGCGACGGGGGTATAATAATGATTATTAAAAAAATTGTTATAAAAGAAAATAACAACGAGTCTATCGATGAATTCTCTTCGCACATAAATCTCTTATATTCAAGGCACAATTCTAGAGGTAAAACAACGTTTTTGAGGATTTTGTTGCATTCGCTTGGATTTAAAATTCCTTCGACTTCTGATATAAATTTTGGAACTTTATATACAGAGATATATTTAAACAATTTGGGTAATGATTATATTGTAAAACGCAAGGGTGATCTAATTAAAGTTTCTGTAAATAAAAACGAAACTTTATATAAGCTTCCACAGGATTTTGCAATATTACTGTCCTATTTATTCAAATGTGAAGGCAGCGACATAGTTGATAATTTGTTGGGAGTTTTTTATACTGATCAAGACCGAGGATGGAATTCATTAGAAAGATATTTAGTTATTGGTTCTAATAGATTTGATGTAGAAAAATTAGTACGTGGTCTTGCTAATAGTGATGTAATCACTTTAGAGGCAAGACAAAATTACCTGTTAAAGGAAAAGAAAAAATATACTTTGGTGTTGGATCTCCAAAAAGAAACGGAAGACTCTTTCTCTGAAAATGATGATGTTTTTACAAAAAATATTAATTTAGTGAATAGTAAGCATATTTCATATTTAAATTTTAGAATTAAACGCCTACAAGATTCACTCGATGAAATAAACAAAGCAATTGAAGATGAAAGAAGATTCTATAACTATATAAATTCACTTAAATTAGTTGTTCAAGATAAAATTACTGGCATAAAAATAAATGTGAATTCTGATAATTTAATAAATGCCAGCGAAGTTACAGAATATAATCGTGCTAGAAGAGTTATGCTTTTGACTAATATAGAAGCTATTAAAAGAGAAAAGGCATCGTGCATTCAAAAAATGCAGTATGATATAGAAAAAAACGGTGCTTTAGATTTAACTGCTACCTCAAATCAAAGCAGCTTAAAGCAGAATATGTTGTTATTAAATTCTGTTGATCAAACTAAACTAAAAACCACGATAAGCAATATTGATAACGAACTCAAAATAGTAAAAAAACAATTACTGGATAAGTCAAAGTTATCTTCTAAAGCGTTAGGAATTTCTAGCAATCTTTCCACACTGTTTATTAAATATTGTGATGCATTGGGCGTTGGTAGATACATTTCTAAGAAGACAAAATATTTTGCTAGAGCAAATGTTCAAAAAAATTCAGGAGCAATTTTTAAAAAAATAATTTTCGCTTTTAAATTGGCTATACTAAAAACAACTGAAAAAACACTCGGTTATAAATTGTTCTTTTTATTAGATTCTCCAAAAAGCAAAGAATTAGATGATGACAATACAGACAAAATTGATAAATTAATTCAGACTGAACTTAGTGATAATCAAGTTATTGTTGCGAGCCTGCATAAATTTTCGCATAACAAGATATTCATATTTGATAAAAAGGCTGTTATTAAAAAGAAAAGTAAAGAGCTCTCTAAATAAATTTAATAGTCTTACATGCTACAAAGGCAAATTGCTAATCAATTTTTCTATTCTCTTCACGTATACATTTTTTATTTGTGAATAAATTTTGTTGTATTGGTATCTATTAGTGTATGTATGAAGACTAGATAGTCTTCTTCTATGCAATATAGCAGATTCCACTAGTGTACTGAACGCTATAGCTTCAAGTTCAATAGAAAGATTATCGTATTTTTTTCTTTGAGATACAGTCCATTTACTAGTATTTTTAGGTAATTTTGATTCATAAACAAAATCTTTTTTATATTTATCATATGAATACTTAAGTTGATGAAGATGCATAAGTTCGTGAGAAAAGATCCTTGCCACCTTTGCAAATCTTCTTCTTTTCTTGTCTTCATCGGTAGCTTCTTCATAGTCTGTCCATATTTGATTATCAACAAAAATCATGGACTTAGTTTTGCCTTTGCCTAATAAGCCTATGCCGTTTGGCATAGTAAAGTCATCCACCTCTTGGTCTTTAGTAACAACAAAAATACACTTATACCAAGACTCTTTAATGCCTAAAATACTATTAACGGCATCTAGTAATTTATCTAACTCATCTTCTTCTTTATTTTCTGACATGATTTAAATGTCCTCCTATATACTTATTCGTAAAATAAAGAACAAATTCACACCTAAAGGAAGATATATTTATTGCATAAATATAAAAATATTAAAAATTCTCGTTTGGTTTACATAATAAGGCTATTTGAACGCATTATCTTTTATCGTCCCATTCGCCTTCGATTGCGGCATCAATCCCTTTAAACTCTTTCATGATTTCTTCATTACGTTTAATGAATTCAGGATCTTTAGCTGCTTCTAACATGCCTTTTCTATATTCTTCTTTTGTTAATTTCTTATATTTTTTATTCATATATTAGTATTATATACTAAAATATATAAATATCTACAAATATGTTGATATATTTATAGATATAATTTATTATATAAGTACATAAGGGGAAAGTTATGGGGATGAATAATGGAGTCTTAGGCATGGTATCGATTAGTGATTTTAATAAAGGAAAAGCTAATAAGATATTCAAAGATGTTAAAAAGGAAGGAGCAAAATTAGTAGTAAAGCACAATAAAGTCGAATGTGCATTAGTGTCACCGGAGGTATACGAAGAACTTATGGAAATGTTAGAAGATTTAAGATTATCCGCCATAGCGAACGAACGTCTAAATCGTTTAAAAGCTGGGAAAACCAAAATAGTTTCATCCGAAGAAGTCATGAAACGTCTTGGCATTAAAAAAGAAGACATTGATAAAATAGATATCGACTTAAAAAAGGAGTTGGATCAATAATATGAATTTGCCGTTGATTTTATCTGATTATCCAACTTTATCCGTTGCCGATATTAATAAAATCAGTCGGTTTTTATCAACTAAATGTAGTGAATATCGTTTTATTGATTTCATGCGTTGTTCGAATGGTAATGTGAATGATGCAATTGAGTTTTTTAAATTTGATGATGCTCTAAGAGCATTATTGATTCAATATTTAATTCGCTTTGAAATACAAGTTAAAACCGATTTTGTAAGAGAAGTAGAAACTGCAACTGGATCTAATTCGTTTTGGGACAATCCTTCATATTATTTTAAAAGTTCTACTATCCCATATTATTCTGATGGCAAATCGAAGTTTGACAAAATTAAGGATGATATAACTCAAAATTTAAAAAGATATGCATTTAATACACCCGGTCCGTCTGATTATCGAGCCTTAATGTTTTCTTCTTTTGGTTCTTTTCATAATCTTTTTAAAAATATAGATCTTTCTTATAAGAGCAATTTTATAAATAAATACACTTTAAAATTACCCGTACATAATTATTATGTACTAAATGGTTATTTTTCAGCCATTCAGGCTATTAGAAACCGATGTGCGCATGGGAATCACATAATCACATTAAAATTAAAAAATCAGCTAAACGCACATATTAGCCTAATTCATAGGTTAAATTCACCAAAACCTAAAATCAATATATCTGTATTCGATGCGGTGCTAATATTTTTAATAAATGTCTTAAATTGCGGTGGTGAATTTAAGGGAAAATTAAAGAAGGTTATTGCCAAATATAGTGAGATTTTATCGAGATATCCTGGTAATTATGTATTCTCGCCAAACATAGTAAATAAAATTTTGTAACACATTTGATAATATGTTGTGTATAATACTAATTAGATGACCGGGTTTTTACCGGCCGCGGGCGAAAGCCCGCTTTTCTTTTATTAAAATTAATTTGACACTCTCTCCTAAAGGGAGTATGTTATTTCTACTTGCACTCGCGAGGACTAATCGAGGTTGCTGACACACGAATAGGCGTTGTCATGAGACGGTGTTAGGGAATTCGATTATAGCGAAGCTAGTAAATAGCCTAATCAATTAAAATAAGGAGGAAAATTCATGGCAAAAACAAAAGTAATCAGGGTTCGCTTAAAAGCTTACGACCACAAGATTCTTGATCTTGGGGCCCAGAAGATTTTAGAAGCGGCCAAGAAAACTGGTGCAACTACAGTTGGACCAAT
>JAZLFA010000002.1:0-3582 GCA_045615545.1 Bacilli bacterium
ATTCTTCAACATCAAGCTATTATGAATGAATCGCATGTTCCGTTAAAACTTGAAAGTTTACCTGAAAGTTTTAAAGAATATTTAGCTTTAAAAGTGAAAGCAGGATTATCTCCAGATATAATTGTTCATCGGTTACCCAAATGTTATTCTTCACTTTGTTTGCCAATAATTTGAGTATTTTTAATCAAATTATTTGAAACCCATCATCATATAAATGACTTATAACTAGTCAAATTGTGTGTTGATGGGTTTTAATATACTTGTACAATTAAAAAAAGAGATTGAAACATCCCTAGAAAGTCATTTCAATCTCTACCCATTTGAGGCAATTAAATGATAACTATTTATCTGAAAAATTTCAACAAGGATATTAATCAAGCTATATATGATGATGAAGTAAATAAATTGAATACTAATACAATACAATGCCCTAAATGCCACCAGCATCACATGGTAAAGCACGCTTACTATTCAAGAAGAGTAAAAACAAAGAAAAGCGCAATATCCCTTATAGTTTTAAGAGTTAAATGTAAAGAATGCAATTCTACTCATGCGATATTACCTTCAGCTATTATTCCATATTCTTCTATCCAGTATAAAGATCAGTTAAGAATAATCAAAAATAAAAACTTAAAAGAATTGATGATTGATAATATTTATATTGATGAATCAGATATATCTAGAGTCAAAAGAAACTACAATAAGCATTTTAAACAAATGCTTATAGCCAATAGGATTATATTAAATAATGAACTCATAATTAATTGTTTTAAATGTTTCAATAGAAATTTTAATCAAATTAAACGCGGATACAATATCCTCCTTATTTAAATCCACATTACCTGACTTTAGAATGTTTTAATCTCCAAGTATTCTTAAGTCAGGAGGTCAAAATATATGACAGAGAAAGAAAAAGAAGCTATAGCCTTATTCAGATATGGCGTTATAGCCCCATATGTTTCAGGGCAAATTGAAGAAAGACCTTATACTTTCTTTAATAGTGTTAGAGACAAAGAATTTGTTTATGTGGATGGAAATCTAAAGAAAATATCACCCACTTCTGCAGCGAGATGGTATAAGGCGTATAAGGAGAAAGGACTTGATGGTTTAAAACCAAAGTATAGGATTGATGTTGGAAATCATCGAAAATTAGATGATGATATTAAAAATCGGATTTCTTACTATATCAATGAATTTCCAAAGCTACCAGCATCTCAAATCTACAATAAATTAATTAATGATGGTTTTGTGATTAATGGATCACCTTCATTATCAACAGTAACCAGATTTACTCAAAAATTAAAGAAAACAAACGGAATCACAAACATCATTGAAAGAAGAAGGTATGAAAAAGAACATATTAATGAAGTTTGGTATGGTGATACTGCATATGGTCCATATATTTATGATGAAAAATCAAATAAAAAGAGAACATACATTATCGCCTTAATTGATGATGCATCTAGAATGATAGTTGGTATTGAAGCTTTCTTTGAAGACAACTTTATAAACTTAATGAAGGTCATTAAACAAGCTGTAAGTAAATATGGTGTTCCACATATGTGTAGTTTCGATAATGGTTCTAATTATCGTTCTAGTCAAATGGGATTATTAGCTGCAAGAATTGGTGTAGCCATTAACTATAATCCTCCCAGGACTCCACAGAGTAAAGCAAAATGCGAACGATGGTTTCTCACACTAAGAATGCAGTTTCTATCAACCATTAAATCTAATGATTATCATTCCTTAGAAGCTTTTAATCTTGATTTAATGAAATATGTACAAACATATAATTTAACAGTTCATTCATCACTTGATGGTTTATCTCCATCAGATAGATTCTTTAAGGAATCTTCGTTAATCATTAGAAAAACAGATGAAGAAATTGAGAGAGATTTTGTGCTTGAAATCGAAAGAAAAGTTTCACCTGATTCAGTAATCGTTATTGATGATAAAGAATATGAAGTTGATTATCACTATCAAGGTCAGAAAATTACTATTAGATACACTCCTGATTTAAAGAATATTTATGTCGTTGATAAGCAAGATAATTCACTTAAACAAATTACGTTATTAGACAAGCATTCTAACGCTCATATCAAAAGACAAAAGATTAAACTAACGGATATTAAGGAGGGAAGTGATGAATTACACAGCTAGATATAACTTAACATTTAATCCATTTATTAAGAATTCAAAAGATATTATAGTTGATACTAGCAACAACAAAGAAGTTAAATATCGTCTAGATTATTTACTTCAAACTAAAGGTTTTGGCCTTATAACTGGGGATCCAGGTCTTGGTAAGACAACGTCTATTAGGCACTGGTCTAATAATTTAAATACTTCAGCATATAAAGTTATTTATTTACCAATGTCTACTTTAACAGTACAAGATTCATATAGGCAACTAGCACAATCATTAAACCTAGAACCTACATTTAGAAAAATTGAAAACTTCAAGCAAATACAAGCAGCAATCAAAAGACTAGCTATTGATAAGAAAGTGACACCTATAATCATCTTCGATGAAGCCAATTACATGTCTAGTACAATGCTTAATGATTTAAAAATTATTTTCAACTTTGATATGGATTCTAAAGACTATGCATGTTTAATTCTTTGTGGATTACCAGTACTAAATTCAACACTAAGTTTAAAAGCTAATGAGCCATTAAAACAAAGACTTGTGACTTCATACAATCTTGAAGCTTTATCACAAGAGGAATCAGAAAACTATATTAAAGCAAAACTATTAGCTGCAGGATCAACCACAGAAGTATTTAATGAACAAGCAACTAAAGCAATAGTTTCATATTCAAAAGGTGTTCCAAGAATTATATCAAAGATCTGTAACACATCTTTACTTATAGGCGATAAGAAAGGTGTTAATACAATCGACGAAGAAATCGTTATGTCAGCTATCAATGATATTGAATTATAAAAGAAGCGTTCAAATGGATATAGAAGATGTAATTAAGCTTATAGAATATATAAAAAGTAGTGATGAAGATTTTCTCATAGAACTAGATAAGCGCTTTAATAGAGTGAATGAAATATTAGATGAAATGTTTGGAATAATGTGGGAAATAAGAGAAGAAAACAAGAAACCAATTTCTAAGATTATGAATAACGAAAATGAAGAAATATCATTCAAATAGAACCTCAAAAAGAGGTTCTATTTTGTGCTACTTTATAACCAAATAATATGACATTTATGAGCAAATAATTTGATTAATATCAAAAAATGATAAAAAATATCAACAAATAAAGTTACTAAATCATCAACAAATAATTAGGCGAATAACATCATGATAAATCATTTTATGCATATGGAAGTAAACATCAATCTTGCCTATCACATTATCCTAGAAGTTTAATTACCCAAGAAGAATTTAAAAACTATGCATAAATAAAGCATTTTGTTTAAAAACTTCTCGGATAATTTTTTTATTTAAGTCTTTAGTTAAGTAGTACTTTCTATCAAGTTTAAGGTTAAATAATTCTTCTAGTGCAGATAAACAATTAGAACCTGTATATGCAGCTTGATAGTATGCATCTTCAATAGAAATAATATTTATG
>JAZLFA010000003.1:0-47743 GCA_045615545.1 Bacilli bacterium
AGAATTGGCGCTATTGTTTTGTAGTTTGCGCAAATATGAGTACCTTTGCAATTCGAAGTATTATGAAATAATAAAATTTATCAAAAGTGATAAGGCAATCTTATCAGATAAAGATTTAGAATTTGGACCAATTCTTAGAAATGAGAAATCAGTTTTGTTTAAAGAAAAATATCAATCGCGAATTAAAGAAATTGATCATTTACTCTTAAAGAAATTACCAAATGATAAAATCATCACTTTAAATAACGAAAAGAAAAGAATCCAAGGAGTGCTTTAATTATGGAAGGAATGAAGATTGTTAGATATTTATCTAAACGTTTTCCAAAAAGTATCGCTAAAGCTAATCACGACTTTGTTGGTAAAATGGTGGGGAATTTACCAAAAGAAGTTAAAAAAATATATCTATGTCTCGATTTTGATGAAACCATTTATGAAGACATGAATAAATTTCATCCTGATTTAATTATCACTCACCATCCATTTATATATGGATGCAAGTCACGTGTTTTTAAATTCGATAAACATAAAGAAGAAACATATAACCGTCTATTAGAAGATGGATATTGTTTATATTCATATCACACTAATTTTGATACTGGTAAAGATGGTATGAATGATGCATTGGCTAATCGCTTAGGACTTAAAAATATATACGCTCCTGAAACCATGCCAATGATGCGTATTGGCGAACTCGATAAAAAAATGGATGTCGAGGAATTCGCTAAATTTGCCAAAGAAGCTTTAGATGTAGAATTTGCTAAATTAATAAATGAAGGCAATAAAAAGATATCTAAAGTCGCTATTATTGGTGGCGGTGGAAGTGGTTATTACTACGTCGCTCAAAAGGAAGGTGCTGATATTTATATATCAGGTGATGTTCCTCATCACATCAGAAGAGAAATTGTTATAGATAAATTCAATTATTTAGATATGCCTCACGAAATAGAAAAAATCTTCATGCCACAAATGAAGAAGTTGTTGTTAGAACTCGATCCATCTTTAGACATAAAGATTATCGATCACGAAAAATTACCAAAAGTTATATAGACTTAATGAAATTGACAATTTCGTCAATTGCTTTTTTAGGCGTGCTGGCGCCACTTGCGATGGCAACATGATTAACGTTAGCAAAAAGTGATTCATCGAGTTCTAGATAGTTAGAAACTAAGATGGTGACGCTATCTGGATGAGAGGAAGAGGCTATTTCATATAATCGACGAGTGTTGCTTGAGTTGTTATCTCCAACAACAATAATTAAATCAACATCTTTTAAATTTTTAACCGCTTCTTGACGTAAGCGTGTTGTGTTACAAATCTCATCTAACACGCGCGCATCAGGGAAGTGTTTTTTTATATCTTCATAAATGGAAGAAATCATATCGATATTTAATGTTGTTTGATTGATTACAAGAGGTGAATCGTCATGAACTTGCTTATATTTCATACCCATTTTCATATCATAAAAGATGACATTTTCATTTATAGATAAAGCAGCGAGTGCTTCTGGATGATTTTTGTGCCCAATATAAATTACTTGATGCCCAACATTAATTTCTTTTTTAATGATATCTAAATTATTTTTTACTTTAGGACAGGTCGTATCATAAATGATTAAATTTCTTTCTTTTGCGATTATATCTAATTTTTCATCATGACCATGGGCAGTAAAAATGACAACGCTTCCCTTAGGAATTAAACGAATCATTTCTTCATTGGTTTTAGTTTTACTAAAATAAGTTCTAATACCGGCTTCACTTAATTCATTAACCACTTCTTGATTATGAACAAGCATTCCTAAAACTACAACAGAAGAGTTTGGATAATCTTTTCTTGCTTTATAGGCAATGTTTATTGCGTTAGTAACTCCGGCACAGTAGCCTTGCGGTTCAACAATTGTAATTTCCATCTTACTCATTTTACCAATTATCATAAAAATGTGTTAACATTATTATGCTATGGAAGATAAAGAATTATTAATTGGATCGCATGTATCAATGAATGGACCTGATTTTTATTACGGAAGCGTAAAAGAAGCCATTTCTTATGGTGCGAATGTTTTTATGTTTTATACAGGCGCACCTCAAAACTCATTTAGAAAACCATTGAATGAACTAAGAATCGAAGAAGGAAGAGCTTTGCTCAAAGCTAATGGAATAGTGGAAGATAAGCTTGTTGTTCACGCTCCATACATCATCAATCCTGGGAACATTGCTAATCCATTGCTCTATGAGCAAACAATTAAAACATTATTAAACGAAGTAATAAGAACAAATGGTTTTGGTGCCAAAATTTTAGTCTTACATCCAGGAGCCCATGTTGGCCAAGGAAAAGAAATTGCAATTAAAGCAGTAAGCAAAGCTTTAGATGCCGTTTTTTCTAATGATCATACAGATGTAAAAATTGCTTTAGAGACAATGGCGGGTAAAGGTACCGAGATTGGAATTAACTTTAATGAAATTAAACAAATCATTGAAGGATGTGAACATAAAGACCGTTTAGGCGTATGTTTAGACACCTGCCATATTTCTGACGCCGGATATGATATTAATGATTTTGATAACATCTTAAAAGAATTTGGTTCCATTATAGGATTAGATCGCTTATTAGTGGTTCACCTTAACGATAGTAAAAACATTAAAGGTGCGCATAAAGACCGTCATGAAAACTTAGGATATGGTGAGATTGGTTTTGACACTTTAAACAAAATCGCACATCATCCATTGTTAAAAAGTATACCTAAAATATTAGAGACACCTTACATAAATGAAAAACCTCCTTATAAAGAGGAGATTTCAATGTTAAGAAATAGTACTTATATTCCTAATTGGCGAGATAAATTTTAAAACTTATCGATTTCTTCTTTTAAAGCAGCAAAGGCTTCGGATTCCGGAACCTTTTTTATTACCTTATCTTTTTTAAAGATAACAAATTCATGTTTACCACCAGCTATACCGATATCTGCATTTTTCGCTTCACCTGGTCCATTAACAACACAGCCCATTACAGCAACATGAATATTTTTATGAATTGTTTCTAAATATTTTAATACTTTTCTTGATAGTGATTGGACATCAACTTGTGTTCTTCCACATGTTGGGCAGCTCACTAATGTAGGATAGTTTGGGTATAAACCAACATCATGTAACAGACGTTTAGCAGCGATTATTTCTTCTTTTGGATCATCAGTTATTGAAATTCTAATTGTGTCTCCAATTCCTTCTAATAAAAGTGGTGCTAAACCTGCAACGGAACGGATTAAAGAAATTTCTTTTATGCCTGCTTCAGTAATTCCTAAATGTAAAGGATAAGGGAATGTTTTACTTGCTAAACGATATGCTTCTAAAGTTTCTCTAACATCGCTCCCTTTTAAAGAAATAACAATATTGGTAAAACCATATTTTTCTAATATATCGACATGTTTTTTAGCAGAATCAACTAATGATTGAGCTTTATATAAAGTTGAATAATCATGAATAGATTTATCTAAACTTCCGGAATTAACTCCGATGCGAATTGGTATATGCTTAGCTTTAGCTAAATCAATAACTTTTTTTACATTTTCTTCTTCACCAATATTACCTGGATTGATCCTTACTTTATCAATACCATTTTCCATAGCTAATAAAGCTAAACGATAATCAAAATGAATATCCGCAACCAAAGGAATAGAGATGCCTTTTTTAATTTCTTTAATTGCCATAGCATCTTTTTCGTCCATGACTGATACACGCATATAATCAGCGCCCAACTTTGCGCATTCATTTATTTGAGCAATTACTTTATCAGCATATTCAGTTTTAATATTGCACATTGATTGAATCAAAACACGATTTGATCCACCTAAGACAATATTGCCAATCTTAATTTGTTTTGTTTCTGTTCGATTCATGCCAATATTATAGCAAAATAATAAAAAAGTATAAATTAATCATTGATTAATGTTTCATCTATGATAAGATATTCATTGATTTTAAGGAGAAAAACTATGGCAAAAGATGATCGTATCTCAATCACATTGAAGTGCACAGAATGCGGTGAAGAGAATTATCTCACTAGCAAAAATAAAAAGAAACATCCAGACAAACTTGAAACTAAAAAATATTGCAACGTCTGCAAAAAGAAAACACTTCATCGTGAGGTAAAGAAATAGGTAAAACCTATTTTTTTCTTATATGGTAAAAATAATATCATTTTTAAGTAATGATGTATTTGAACTAAGTAGCAATACATATATTGTTATTGATTCTTTTTCTAATTGCCTTATTATCGATCCAAGTAGAAATGACAATAAAGTAAGAGATTATATTATTAACAATAACTTAACTCCAAAAGCAATATTATTAACTCATTCACATTTTGATCACATTAGAGGCGTCGACTCTTTAGTTAACTCTTTTAATATCCCATTTTATGTAGAAGAAAATGATGTTATTGGTTTAACTGATCCAAAAATCAATTGTAGTGCTTCTTATCATATAAAAAGCTCTATTATTGTTAAAAACAAACCTATATTAGTAAAAGACTATGAAACTCTTCATATTTTACAAGAAGATATATTAGTAATATCAACGCCATTTCATACAGTAGGAAGTTGCTGCTTTTATTTTATAGATAGCAGAGCTATCTTTACTGGAGATTCTTTATTTGAAGGGGCAATTGGAAGAGATGATTTACCTTCCTCCATACCAAGCAAAAGAAAGGAATCAATATCAAAATTAATGTCACTAAAAGATGATATAAAAGTATATCCAGGACATGGCAACGCTACTTATATTGGAGTAGAAAGAAACAATAATCCGTTTATTAAAGATTAATTCTTTGATAAAATATCAAAGTCAAAATATTAAAAGAAAGGAAAATGATATGGTAAATGTAACTGAACTAAGACCAGGGCATTATTTCATCAAAGATGGAAATATTTTCCGCGTCGAAGACATCATGTTAAATAAAACTGCCATGCGTAAGATGGTTGCAAAAGTCAAAGTAAAGAATATGCGTACTGGTGCGATTACAGAAATGGCGCAAAACTCTGGTTATATGATTGAAGAGATTCATCTAAACAAGAAACAAATGCAATATTTATACGACGATGGTGAAAACTTGATCTTTATGGATCAAGATACATATGAACAAATCGAAATTTCTAAAGAAAAGCTTACATGGGAATTACAATTCTTAAAAGGCGATGAAATGGTTGATATTACATCATATGAAGGAGAAATCCTTGGATTATCATTACCTGCCAAGGTGGCCCTAAAAATCACAGAATGTGAGGCCGCTGTAAGAGGAGACACAGTTAATAAAGCAATGAAATACGCTACTTTAGAGACTGGATTATCAATTAAAGTTCCTTTATTTATAAATGAAGGTGACGTTATTTTAGTTAAAACTGATACTGCCGAATATGATGGCAGAGCATAGGAGGAAGAAAAATGAATATTGAAGTCGGAGCGTTCGTAGGAACAATCATTGGCGTACTTATCGCTGGTGCAGCATTAGGATTTTTTATCTCTCGTTGGTACTTTAAAAAACAAATTCAAGAAAACCCACCAATCAATGAAAAAATGATCCGTACAATGTTTGCTCAAATGGGCAGAACACCTAGTGAAAAACAAGTACGTGAAATTATGAGAAATGTCAATAATCAAAAATAGACAAATCTCGGAAAAATAAATAATTATCCCGCATCTAATTCGCGGGATTTTTATTTTAATAGTAGTGATAGTGGATTCCATCAATTTAATCATGATGTCAATTAAAAATGTCAACGATAAACAAAGAATGAATCGAAATAAAAATAAAAAGGCATCAACTTAGTCAATACCTTATCAATCCATATTAAAAACTACTAAAAAACTACTAATTAATAATCTTTCATCCAAGATATTTTTCTTTCCTCACCTTTAGCAATTCTTTTAATATTTTCACGATGTTTGAACACTAAAAGTAACCAACAGAATGTCATGATTATAGCAAAATGCCAGGTGCAATTTAATGTTGGCCCATACATAATGATCCATTCATATCCTGGAGGTATAATTTTACCCAAAACAAGGCCTACCCATAGCCAAGTTAATGCAATTGTTATCCCTCCAAAAACAATGCTAACTAAGGAAACCATTTTTGTTCTTTTTAGTAATGGGAAATAAATAGTAAATCCAGGAAAAATTCCTAGTCCCCAAGTTGAACCACATATCGTCCCCATAAAGCATGACACTCCTTTGCCACCATTAAATTTACTAAAGACTGGATAGCAGTGACCAACAAAGCATCCAAAAAGAACCAACCAATAAACAGGCCATTGAATTATGTAGTCTTTATTTGCTTCTGTATAATAAGTAATTGTACTTGCCATTAATGGCTTGTCCCCAAAGGGGACAAAAGTTAAGATTGCCCATGCAATCCAAATTGGAGCGATGGTTTTAAGCATATCGAGAATGATAACTAAAAGCCCAACTTTCTTTCCCCATATTCTACCAGCATTAGTTCCACCGGCATTTTTGCTACCAAAATTGCGTGGATCTTGATGAAAAAATACTTTTCCAATAATGATGGAAAAGGATATAGAACCAAAAATATATCCAAAAATTGTACAAATAATTGCGACCAATATATTAATTAAATTAATATCCATTTTTTAGCCTCATTTTTACTCGTTTAATTGTACTAAATCTCTTTAATTTTGCAACTTAATTTTATTATAATTAAGCTTGCTAAAAGGAGGAATAGTAATGGCTGATAATATTAATCGTGGTTCTTATACTGCTGATGACATCCATGTTTTACAAGGACTTGAAGGTGTTAGAAAAAGACCAGCAATGTATATCGGAAGCACTAATGCAATGGGACTACATCACCTAGTTTGGGAAGTAGTCGATAACGCTGTTGATGAAGCACTTTCTGGATATGGAAATACAATTACTGTTACCCTCCATAAAGATGGTAGTTGTAGTGTTCTTGATGAAGGTCGTGGCATACCAACAGGAATCAATAAAGAGACGGGAAAACCAGCTGTTGAACTCGTATTTTCTGAGTTGCACGCAGGTGGAAAATTCTCTGATTCAGTCTATAAAAGTGCTGCAGGTTTACATGGTGTTGGCGCTAGTGTTACTAATGCGCTTTCTTTATACATTGATGTTACCGTTTATAGAGAAGGAATTATCCATCATTTACGTTACGAAAATGGTGGTCATTTAGTTACACCTTTAGAAGAAATTGGCACAACAAAAAAACATGGAACTTTAGTGAGATTTAAACCAGATCCAGAGATTTTTTCTACTGTAGAATTTAAGTCAGATACTATTGGAAACCACTTACAAGAAAGCGCATTCTTAATGAAAGGCGTTAAGTTCATCTTAATAGATGAAAGAAGTGGAACAACTGATGAATATTTTTATCAAAACGGACTAGAAGAATATATCTCAACAGTTAATGCAAATAAGGTTCCTCTTTCTCCAATTATGAGCTTCTCTGATGTTGATGAAGATAGTCAAATAACTACAGAAATTGCTATCCAATATTGTTATGAAGATTATAATGAAACAGTTTATTCTTACGTTAATAACGTAAGAACAAGAGATGGTGGTACACATGAAACTGGTTTTAGAAGTGGTATTGCTAGAGCGGTTAACGATTTTGCAGAAGATCAAGGTCTTGCCAAAGGCAAGAAATTAGAAGGAAGCGATATTCGTGAAGGCTTAACTGCAATTGTTTCCTTAAAAATTCCAGAATCTTTACTAGAATTTGAAGGACAAACAAAAGGAAAATTGGGCACTCCACAAGCAACAACTATTGTGGCAAACATGATTTATAATAAGTTTACTTATTATCTCAACGAAAATAAGGAACTTGCAGTTAAAATTATTCGTAAATGTATTGATTCACAGCAAGCAAGACTTGCTGCAAGAAAAGCAAAAGATGAAGCAAGAAGCAGTAAAAAAGCAAAACAAGATGTAATTTTGTCTGATAAATTAACACCTGCTCAATCAAAAGATTACCTAAATAACGAATTATTTATCGTTGAAGGTGATAGTGCGGGTGGTACTGCTAAAAAGGGTAGAGATAGAATTCACCAAGCAATTTTACCACTGCGTGGTAAACCACTTAACACTGATTCTATTCCAATGGATAAATTACTCCATAACCAAGAATTCGCAACAATCATAAATACAATCGGTGCAGGATTTGGACAATCGTTTGATATTAACGATATTCATTATGGAAAAATCATCATTATGACCGATGCTGATACCGATGGAGCACACATTCAAACTCTTTTACTCACATTCTTCTATCACTATATGAGACCACTTATTGAAAATGGTCATATTTATATTGCTGTTCCGCCTCTATACCGTGTTGCTAAAGAAGAGAATCACAAAGTGATTCAACAATACGCATGGAGTGATGAAGATCTTGAATTAGCAAAGAAAAAGATTCCTGGTGGAAAAATTTCTAGATATAAAGGTCTTGGTGAAATGGATGCAATTCAATTAAAAGAAACAACTATGGATATTAAAACCAGATTACTAATTAAAGTTGACATTGATGATCCTCTTTTAGTTGAAAAAAGAATAAGTGTTTTAATGGGCAATGATACCAGCTTAAGAAAGAAGTGGGTTGAAGAAAATATCGACTTCAACACCGTTGATACATTTATCAAGGAGGTCAAATAAAATGGGTAAGAAAAAAATCGAAGAAATTATCGAACCAATCGTAGAAAATATATCTACCGAACCTCTTGAAGAAGTGATGGGCGATCGCTATGCAACATATGCAAAATATGTCATACAAGATCGTGCTATTCCAGATGTTAGAGATGGCTTAAAACCAGTTCAAAGACGTATTATTTTTGCTATGTATAAAAGTGGTAACACAATCAACAAACCAACAAAGAAATGTGCTCATACAGTTGGTGCTGTTATGGGTACCTATCACCCTCACGGTGATAGCTCAATTTATGAAGCTTTAGCTCGTATGAGTCAAGATTGGAAACTACGTTATCCATTAGTGGACTTCCAAGGTAATAATGGTTCAATCGATGGTGATTCACCTGCTGCATATCGTTATACTGAGTCAAGATTAAGTGAATTAAGTAACGAATTAATTAGAGATATCGAAAAAGCTACAGTTGATATGCAACTTAACTTCGATGATACAGAATTTGAACCAACAGTATTACCTTCGAGATTCCCAAATCTTCTTGTAAATGGTACTGAAGGTATTGCAGTTGCTTTAGCAACTGAAATTCCACCTCACAATCTAAGAGAAGTGATTGATGCCATTATTTATCGAATTGGCCATAAAACAGCAACAGTTGAAGATTTAAGACAATTTGTCTTAGGACCAGATTTCCCAGGTGGTGGATATATTTATCGTTCAGCAGGTTTAGATAGCATATATACAACCGGAAGAGGAAGAATTGAAGTTTGTTCTAAAGCCGAAATTGTCCAAAATAAAGACAATCAACAAATCATTATTTCCGAGATTCCATATAAAGCGGTTAAAATTGGTATTGTCTATGAAATAGACAAAATTAGACATTCCAAAGCAATTGATGGTATTATTGAAGTCCGTGATGAAAGCGACTATAAAGGCATAAGAATTGTTGTGGATTTGAAAAAAGACGCAAAAGCAGAATTGATTTATAACTATTTACTAAATAAAACTTCATTATTAAGTGGTTATAGCGCCAATATGGTAGCAATTGTTGATGGAAGACCAAAAACCTTAGATTTATTACAATTTGTCGATGCATATATCGCTCACCAAGTTGATGTTATAACAAGAAAAAGTAAATTTGATTTGAAAAAATCAACTGATAGATTACACATCGTTGATGGATTAATTATTGCATCAATTAATATCAATGAAGTTGTTGATATTATTCGTAAGAGTAAAGACAAAGCTGATTCAAAAGTAAATTTAATTGCAAAATACAATTTAAGCAACGAACAAGCAGAAGCTATTGTTACAATGCCATTATATAAATTAAGTCATACCGATGAAGCAATTCTCATAAATGAGAAAGCAGAATTAGAAAAGACAATAGAGGGGCTCGAAGGAATTCTTTCTGATCCAAATAAACTCAATAGAGTACTTATTAAAGATTTACGCGCAATCGCGAGCAAATATGGGGATGATAGACGAACACAAATAGTGGATAAAGTTGAATCAAAACCAGTTGATAAGCGTGAGCTTATAGCAAAAGAAGAAGTGATGATCTCTATTACTCATGACGGATACTTAAAACGTAGTTCCATAAAATCTTATAAAGGAAGCAATGAATCGCTTCCTGGAGTGAAAGATGGCGACTCGTTAGTGGCATTTGGTTCCGCCATTACTACTGATTTTATTATTTGTTTTACAAATAAAGGTAACTATATAACCATTCCAGTACACAAACTAACAGAAAACAAATGGAAGGATGAAGGTACCCACATAAATAACTTTGTTACCTTAGAACAAGGTGAAAAAATTATTCAAACATTTGTGTTTAAAGAACAAAGAAATGATTTATATTTAGGTATTTTATCTAAACTAGGTCAAATCAAAAGAATGCCATTAAGTGAAATAGACTTTAACAAACATTCACATCCACAAAAAGCTATGAAGATCCTATCAAGTGATAGTATAGCAAGTGTATGTTTATTAAGTGGTAACAGTGATTTATTAGTTTTAACTAATAACGGTAATGCATCATTATTTAATGAAAACGAATTAACCATTGTTTCTAGCAAAGCTGGTGGTGTTAAATCAATAAATGGTTTAGGCAATGCTCAAGCAATATCATTATTAGCCTTTAACGAGGGAGAAAAGAGTAAAGTAGTGTTATTTACAGATAAAGGACACCGAAGAGTCTTTGACGCCGCAAAAATAAACAAAACACAACGTTTAGGCAAAGTGACAACCATATGTCCGAGCTTCAAAAGTGATATGCACAAAGTTGTCGCGGCATTTAAAGTTGGTGATAAAGACTTAATAAAATTAAGTCTATGTTTATCAAACCATTCATTTATCGAGCATCAAGTTGATGACTTCAGACAAACCGACACTCAATACGCTAAAAAGAATATCAACATCCCTTCAAAGACATTGATTTCAAGGATATATGAATATGGTATCGATGTAATCGATAAATCTTTTGTTTCACATCCTGTTTTAGTAAAAGAAAATAAACAAAAAGAAGTTATTCAAACTGAACAAATGATTATGGAAGAAAAACCAGAAGTCAAAAAAGATGAAAATGGCTTCGAACAAATCTCAATATTTGATGATGTTGATGAATAATACTTTGTATTAATATTATATAATAGTATATTTTTAGTAGTTTTATAGTATTAATGAAATAAAGGAGCACATAGTGCTCTTTTGTTTTACCACAAATAACAAAATACGGTTAAAAACAATAATTTATCATTTATGTTGTCACAAAAGTCTATTAATATAGTACTTTTCAATGTATAATAATCCTCGGAATTAATTTATGTGTAAATGTTTTATTCCTTATGCTCATGCTCAATCAATTTATGAGATTGATCCAGAGTTTTTCTTAAGCCAAGGAGTGAAAACTTTACTTGTGGATTTAGATAATACACTCGATAGCTATAAGCTATATGTTCCAACTGAACGAGCAAAAGAATTAATTTCCAAGATACAAAGTACAGGCATTAAGTTTGTGATTATCTCAAACAATAAAGGCAAAAGAGTATCTTCTTACGCAAACGCAGCAGGAGTTAGTTACATCAATTCAGCAATGAAACCTTTCCCATTTAAGATTAGAAGGTATCTTAAAGATAATAATCTTTCTACAGATGATGTAATGTTTGTTGGGGATCAAATGATGACTGATGTACTCGCAACACATAATGCACATATACGCATGGTATTAACGGAAAAAATCGTCAAGGAAGATCAATTTACAACACACTTCAATCGTTTATTTGATCGACCTATACGTAAACATCATATGAAAAAGGGGCATATCCCAGATTGGAGAAGCTATTATGGCAAAGGCACAAAGAGTTAGAAGATGTTTCAATTGCGGAGCAATCTTACAAACAACAAATTCAAAAGAAGATGGTTTTATTTCAAAAAAGATTATCGAAGATAATAAACCAGATGCTTTATTGTATTGCAATAAATGTTACAACAAAATTAAAGCTTTGAACTTTTCTCAATTAGATGAAGACGTTGATGATGAAATCGATAAGATTTTAAAAGATGCAGTTGCTACTGATGCTTTAATTATTTGGGTAGTGGATTTGTTTACATTTAACGGTACTTTGAATGAAAGAATTGTTAAACGTATCAAGAACCTTAAGGTTATTGTTGTTGGCACAAAACGCGACTTATTTGAAAAGAAAGTTAAAGATGCAACTTTAGTTGAATATATTAATGATAGATTCATTGAAGCTGGCATTACTCCTTTCGCCATTCGTATATTTGGACATGAGAGTGATTTTAATTCTCAAGATCTTTTAGAAGCTTTGAATAAAGCTCGTCAAGGTCATGATGTATATATGATTGGTAACTCGTTATCAGGTAAAACTGTGATGATTAACCATATGTTAAAAGGATTCCAAAACAAATCCAAATGGTCTGTTAGAACAACAAGATACCCAGGAACAGATGTTAATGTATTAGAAATACCTCTTTCTAATTCTTCATTCTTCTATGAACTCCCAGGTTTCTCTTTATCAACATATCTAATTTCAAAAGTTAATAAAGATGTACTTAAGTACATAACTCCAAAAAAGAAAATTGAATGCAAACAACGCACAGTTGCATCAAAGGAAGCTATTGTTGTTGGTAACGTCGCTACATTTGAATTAGTAAATGGAAAACCAACTACATTCAAATTCTATTCTGCTGAAGGAGTAGAAACCAAAAGGATTAAATCCAAATACTTACAAGAATTCAATCTTGCTAACTTACGCAAAAAAGAACTTCGTCCTGTATGTGAAGATTTAACAAGCTTTAGTGATTTTGATGTTTTTGAATACGAAATGGAAAACGATAGCAAAGTTCACGATATCTCCATTAGTGGTTTAGGATGGATTAGCTTTGTAGCTAAAGGACAAAAAATTAGAGTTACACTTCCTAAAGGTGTAGCCTTAAAAGAATCTTTTGGAAAAATAATATAATGTTAACAAATACACAAAAAGCACAGCTTAAGGCTTTAGCCTCCAAGGAAAAAACTAAATACCAAATCGGCAAAAATGAAATAACCGATTCTCTTATTGATATGCTTGAAAAAGCTCTTGTCGCAAGAGAATTAATAAAGATTGATGTCATGAAAGGCTATACCGAGCCAATTATGGAGTTGGCACTAGATTTATCTAGCAAGTTGAATGCTGATATTGTTCAGGTAGTAGGACGAGTAATCGTTTTATATCGCAAAAATAAAGACAAACCAAGAATAAAATTAGTCAAATGAATATCATAATCTTCGGTGGGAGTTTTGATCCCATTCATATAGGACACACAAAAATGGCGGAGAGAGCCGCGAAAATTTATGACGCGAGCATTTATTTCGTTCCATCCCCAATTGGCGTCTGGAAGAGCGAAAGCGTGTCTAAAAGCGATAAACTAGCAATGTTAAGACTCGCTGTTGAAGGTCATGAAGAATTCAAAATTGATGAATTTGAACTAAATAGTGGTAAAGAAACTAACTATAGCATAGATACCGTAAGATATTTTAAGAACAAATTTCCTAACGATACTTTGTATTTTTTAATGGGTAGCGATCAAGCTAACCGTTTTCATTTGTGGCAAGGCGCGAAAGAATTAAGCGAATTAGCTCATATTATTTACTATCCAAGGGTTGGAATTGAAGTTAGCCAAGACAACATAGACAACTTCCATATGGAAATGATTAATGGCTCTTATTTTGAATATGCATCAAGCGATATTAGAAACTTAAACAATCTAGGATTAGATGATAAGGTTTTAAATTATATACTCGAACACAATCTTTACTTTGTAAAAAAAGTTAAATCATTCTATAACGATGAACGTTTATATAATCATGCATTATCCGTAGGAAAATTATGCGTTGAAATAGCAGAAGCAAATCATTTAGATTTATGTTCAATTAAAGATTCATTCTTTGTGGCGGGTTATTTACACGATATCGGTAAACATATACCAGAAGATAAAATCAAAGAAATTATGATAAATTATTATCCAGAATTTATGGATTTACCAAAGGTACTTTATCATCAATTTGTTGGCGCGAAGATTGCAGAAGAAGAATTTGGTATAACAGATGAATTAATATTAGACGCAATTAGATATCACACAACAGGGCGCGGATTAATGACTGCGATAGATAAAGTAGTTTACGCAGCCGATAAGATAGATCCTTTACGAGGATATGACAGTAAAGAACTAATAGCCGCTATGAAACAAGACATCGATAGTGGCTTTAAGATAGTTTTAAAGGCCAATAAGGAATATATTGAAGACAAAGGAAAGTTATTCAATGACATCCTTACAGATCAATGTGTAAAAGAATACCTAGATTAATAAAAAATAACAATTTTAATAACAATATTTGTCTTTAATAAAATGAATTGCAACGATTAACCTATAATTGTTGTTTTTTTATTTTTTAAACATCGATATCAAAATAACGAAACCAAAAGAATATCAAAGAAGTGGATTATTTTTTTATCCACACTGTTTATTGCTAAAATTCAAAATTTACAATAACTTCGCATAATTACCATTATGTTAACTAAGATTGAATATAATTTGATTGTATCAAGTTTTATTTAATCTAATAATCAATATTTAAATAATGTTTTAAGAAAAAATATGATGAATTATCCACCAAATCGCAATTAATCAAAACTACTAAATATCTACTAAAAAGAAATCCACCAGGTTTTGGTGTTTCCTGATGGATCTATTATATTCTTTATATATTAATTATTATTTATTAACCTTATTCTTTTTAATATAGTTAATTGAAATATCAGTAATACCGATTAAAATAATTGCAATAATTGCCACAGAGAAAACTCTTGTAATATTTGCGTCATAGTAACCGTGATAAAGCATTCTTCCTAAGCCTGGAATTGAATCTGAGCCACATAATACTTCCGACATGATTGCAACTTTCATTCCTAAAC
This sequence comes from Bacilli bacterium, assembly GCA_045615545.1. GTDB lineage: Bacteria > Bacillota_I > Bacilli_A > RFN20 > CAG-826 > SIG220. The sequence goes on from JAZLFA010000003.1 coordinate 15,138, forward strand.
CAATAGATTGAATGATTCCTAAACCGATACTTGGCCACGCCATAGGAATAATAATCTTTCTTACAGATGAAAAAGTATAACCAGTATCTAATTTCATAGCTTCGACAGCGTTTTTATTTACATGTTTAACTCCATTTGCAACAGCTTCATATAAAATTGGAAACATTAATAAAGTAAGAATAATTACTAATGCATACATTGGTTTAGTTAAAACGATTAAAACGTAAATAATTGCAGCGGTTGGTAATGTTCTTAACGTAGTGACTAATGGCGATAGAAATTTATAGAATCCTTCATATCTTCCGCCAAAATAACCAAGGATAATCGCAGAGATAAAACTAATTACAAAACCAATAAGTAATCTAAGCATTGTCCCGCCAATCGCAGCCCAGGTATCTCTTTGAGATACAATAAAACATAGATCAGGGATAACAATACCTGGATTAGGGAACAATGAGGAATTAATTCCTAAAGAAATTAAAACCCATAATAAGAAAACAAAACCAATGCCTAATATTGTTAGGTACCATTTATTATGATTGTTATAAAAATATTTAAGTCTAGTTAACATAATCTATAAAATATATTCGCTAAAGTCATCTTCAATACCAACAATTGATAAAAATTGATTTATATCAACTGGCGTATCGGAACTAACAAGAGCAAAGCCATTTCTATTATTTTGGATTTGGTATACTTGCTCGCCAGTAAAACCATAGGTTTTTTCTTGCGCTTCAGCGTCTCCTTTCTTAACAATTAATTCTTTTACTTTTATTGGATCGTTGATCGCTAAATCAATATCAGCATCAATGTTTGATAAGAATGTTTGATATTTATAGATATTTTTATTATAACTATTCATGTTAATGAATAGACCTGCTTGAGGAATAACAGGACTAACATGTTTTATTTCCCCAAAACGCTCACGAATAGAAACAACTGTATATTTACTTACATCAAGCGTCGCGAATACTTTGCTCATTACTGGTTCAGCGATTAATACATAATCAACAGTCTCGGTTTGGAACTTGCCTGTTTTTAAAATCGGAGGAATATCACTAACTGAGTTAACATATTTAACATTCGCACCACTATTTTTATAAATTTCCAAATAAGCAAGGTCAGGTAAACCGCCTTCTGCAAAAGAAACAACCAAATCGCCTTTACTAGGCTCTTTAGTGGCCTCGTTCTTATTAATTCCCACTAAATATAAGTTTCCGCCTGTAATAATACGCGCAAGCTTATAATGGCCGTGGTTTCTTTTTATCATAGATAAACCTTTATAAAAATCAAAAGTAACAATATCGTAATTGTCCGCTTGGAGCTGTCCTCCCACTAACGCTGCATCGGTATTAATATCGAGTTGACCTTTATCAGCGTAATTATAATAAGCTAAGCAAGGCGCTCCATTAGGTGAAATGATGCGAACATTATTATTTAATCCATCATCTCCACCAGTAGAACAAGATGCTAATGTTAATGGTAATAGAAGTAATAAAACGTATTTTAATTTATTCATAATCTTGCCTCCGTATCATATTTTATATAATATGTAGTTATTGAGGCGTGATTTAAATCACAGATATTTATGATTACAATATTAGATTTATTATCCAAAAATGAAAAAGAAAAAGTTATTTATCAGACATATAAAGCAGGGGAAATTATTTTTAATGAAGGGGAAAAAGCAATTTACCTTGGAATAGTGATTCATGGAGCGATATCAATCGATTCATATTCTTCTACCGGTAACTTGATTAACTATAACACCATCATGCCAGGTGAGATGTTTGGTAATAACTTATTATTTAGTAATGATCAATATTATTTAGGTAATGTAAAAGCGAGAACTAAAACCACTATCGGATTAATCAAAAAAGAAGACCTATTACTTATCTTAATGAATAACCGTAATTTCTTAAGCCAATATTTGCAAGCTTCAAGTAATTTTACTAAACAACTAAATTCTAAAGTCAAAATATTGTCTCTAACTCATACGCGCGAAAGGTTACTTTATTACATAAATAATAAAGGTGGTAAAATATATGTTCCAAACGTCAGTGAACTTGCCAGAAATCTCGGTTTATCTCGTGAGGCAACCAGCCGCACAATAACAGAACTAATAAAAGAAAATAAAATTAAAAGAATTGGTAACTCAATTAATATAGTTAACGAAAATAATAATTAATTCCTAAACAAATACAGACTATGCCAGAGACTAATGTAGCAAGCATGATCAAGACATAAATAAAACATTCAAGGTCTTCAATCCTTAAATCTTTAAATAAGTATTTAAACGCCATCTTTACTGATATCCTTAGATCATCAAAAAAATCTTTTGTTTTTTCCGCCAAATAGATAAAAGGTTCTTTTAAGATACCAGTAATAATACAGATTAGGTGATATAAGCTACCTAAAAGAAGGCCAAAACCAAAGGAAGTATATAAATTTGCAATAAGCGTTTCTCTTGCGCAGAGATACATAATTCCATAAATGATTCCCGCAAAAAGAAAAGGAACTGCAATTAATACAAAACATGTAATTAATAGTTTCTTTAGATCGAAATGTTTATCTTCAATAACCGCCATATTAGTTGAACATCGGCATATTAATATTGGAACAAACTAAGAAGGTAATATAGCTTAGGATAAGTAAGCCACCAAAAACATAGAACAATGTTCTACTCATTGGTTTATCAGAAATCTTTCCTTTAAATTTAAATATCATCGCTATTAAAACAATAACAAATGAGAAGCCGCCACAAACTAAGAGCCAGAAGCTTGATGAATCCATGTTATATAGCCCATGATAAGAGCCATCAGGATTTTTAACTACAAAGCCAAACACGTCAGCGAAGGAAAGAATAATAAAGTTAAAGCAGTTACTTCCAACAATGTTTCCGAATGCTGCATTATAATTCTTTCTTTTCCCTAAATTAATTGTTGAAGTCATTTCTGGTAAGCTAGTAGCAACTCCTAAGAATAAAGCTCCACCAAAGGTGCTACCAATATTAAATGATTGAACAACCCAATCAGTTAAATATGTAATACCAATACTAGCGCCTACTAAGACAATAGCGAGCACAACAAACCAAAAGATAATTTGTTTTACTGTTAATTTACTTTCAACTTCATCTTTCGATTCGCTTTCTTCTTCCTTTGGTGTTTTCCAAACACTAATAGCGTATATTGCCAATATGCCAATAGACATTGGATTAAACCATCCCCACAGTATATGGTTATAGTTGAATATATATCCGCCAATTGTAACACAAACATACATTAATGCTATAAATAGCATTGTTAGCAGATGAACTTTATTTACTTTCGCATCAACAAAATGTTTGAAAAAGAAAATAAATAGGATTGCAAATAATGCAAAATTAAATAAATTACTACCAAGAATATTACCAACTACTAACGAATTATCTTTTACCAAGATAGTAGCCGTTAATGAAGTAAATAATTCTGGTAATGAAGTAACAGCAGCAAGTAAAATGCCACCTAAAAATGCGCCTGATACTTTAGTTTTTTTATCAAGCAAATCGACAAAATCACTTAACTTAATAGAGACAAATACGACAACCGCTGCCACTAATAGATAAGAGATGATCGATACTGGTTGTTGCCACATTAATCAAAGACCTCCTCTACTGTGGTCCCGATAAGGTTAGTAGGCTTATCGAGATGAAAGTTTGAAAGGATAGTTGCGCCGATGTCAGCGAAACTACTTCTTTCATTTAAATACTTGCCGCTTCTTTGTTTTTTATTAAAGATAAGCAAAGGGACTTTTTCTCTTGTGTGATCTGTTCCGTGCCAAGTTGGATCATTACCATGATCAGCTGTAATGATTAATAAATCATCGTCTTTAAGCTCTTTCATTAATTCGCCAAGCTTCACATCGAATTCTTCAAGAGCGTTTTTATATCCGCTTGGATTTCTACGATGACCATATTCACTATCAAATTCCACCAGATTAACAAAACATAAACCTGTGAAATTATTATTTTTAGCAATGGCTATTGTTTTATCCATTCCATCATTATTGGAAACGGTTTTTACTGTTTCAGTTACACCATAGCCATCAAAGATGTCATTAATCTTTCCCACACAGCTAACGGTAAAACCGTTATCTTGTAAAACGTTCATCACAGTTTTGTGTGGTGGTTTAACTGATATATCATGTCTATTTGGAGTGCGTTTAAAATCATCCTTATTTTTGCCAACATATGGTCTTGCAATAATTCTACCAACCATCCATTCTGGTTTCATACAAATTTCACGCGCTATTTCACAGCAGCGATATAATTCTTTAACGCCCGTAACTTCTTCGTGGGCAGCAATTTGTAAAACAGAATCAGCAGAAGTATATACAATAAGGGAATTGTCTCGCATTTGTTCTTCGCCTAATTCTTTGAGAATTTCTGTACCGCTAGCAGCGTAATTACCAATAACTTTATGGCCAGTACGCTTTTCAAGTTCATCAATCAATTCTTTTGGGAACCCAGTATCGGTAAAAGTAATAAATGGCTTAGTTGTATGCACACCCATCATTTCCCAGTGTCCAGTTGTAGTGTCTTTACCATTACTTTCTTCTCTACAACGTAGAGAGAATGATTGAGGATGATTAACTTTAGATGTACCAATAATATTATCTAAGTCACCTAAACCTAAAGCATTCATATTAGGAACATTTATTCCATTACAAGTTTCGGAAATATGGACCAATGTATTAGCCCCATAATCACCATATTTTTCTGCATCAGGTTCGTATCCAACCCCCACAGAATCAATAACAATTAGAAATACTCTTTTAAATTTAAACATGAATTTAACTCCTTTAGTAGATTACACTATTTATCTTTCATATACAAATCATAAGCGTTTAAAATACGCTTAGTTGAGATGTGGGTATAAATTTGCGTTGTAGCAATATTTGTGTGTCCCAATAATTCTTGTACCACCCTTAATTCAGCTTTGTTTTCTAACATATGTGTAGCAAAGCAATGCCTTAATGTATGTGGTGATATATTTTCTTTTATTCCCGCTTGGGCAGCGTATTTTTTTATCATCTTGAAAAAGTAGACTCTTGATATTGGTTCACCAAATTTATTTAAAAATAAATATTTGCTACTTTTACCAGTGTTTGAATTTCTAACTTCAGTTATATATTTACCAATATATTCAATTGCTACTTCTCCAAGGGGCACCTTTCTTTGTTTAGCACCTTTACCAAATACTTCAACAATACCGCGTTTTAAATCAACCTTGCCTCTTTCAAGGGAAAGTAATTCACTCACTCTTAATCCCGTCGCATACATCGTTTCAAGCATCGCCCGATCTCTAATACCTTCTTTTTTAGTTAAGTCAGGCGCTTCAAGCAAATCTTCAACCTCTTCTAAAGATAAGCAAGTCGGAAGACGCGATGGCTTTTTAACTGGCTCAATATCTGGGATACTATCTTTTAGATAGCCCTCTTTACTTAAGAAGAGATAAAAACTCCTTGTTGATGATAATCTTCTTAGTGCAGTAGACGCACTTAATCCACTCGCCAATTCATATTTAAAGAAATCGAGCAAATCAGTTCCATATAAATCATCAACACTTTTTTTATTTGGAAAATATAAGAAAAACATTTTGAAATCTTCCTGGTAATTTTTTAAGGTCATTGGTTGTAAACCTTTCTCTACCAAAATGTATTGATTAAATAATTCTATCGCGTCGTTTATTTCCATTTTAATTAAGACTACTTTGTAATCTTAATTATACTATATATATCTGTATTTGCAACTATTTTAAAATTTTAAGAATGTCGTTATTTGTTAAACCTAACATTTCAAGTTGCTCATCAATAGTTGCTTGTTTGATAAATTGATCAGGTATTGCTTTAATAACGACCTCTCCTTTATAGGATAAGTTTGTTAAAGCTTCACTAACAAGTGCAGCAAAACCGGTTTCAGTTCCATAACGATCATAAATAACAATCTTGTTAAACTTACAAGCTTCTTTTAACGAATCAATATCAAGTGGTTTTTGATATAAAGCATTAAATAAAGAGACGTCTTTATTATTAATAATACCTTTTAGCTCTTCCACCACTGGGCCATAAGTAATTAACGCTACTTTATTACCATTACTCTCTTTTACCCACTTACCAAAACCTTGGTAACTTTCTTCACCTTGGTTGACGCTTGCGCGTGGATAGCGAATTGCAAATGGTGAGTGTTGTTTAAATGATTCTTCGAATAATTTATTCGCATATTTATCGTTGGATGGAGTAGCAATAATTACATTTGGAATAGAAGTTAAGAATGATACATCATAGATGCCTTGGTGAGTTTCTCCATCACTTCCCACTAAACCACTACGGTCAATAAGTAAAGTCGCTGGCAAATTCATTCTTGCTAAGTCATGACTTAGTTCATCATAACCACGTTGAAGGAAAGTACTATAAATGGAGATGATTGGATGATAACCACTAATAGAAAGACCACTTGCTAATATAAGAGCGTGTTCTTCGGCAATGCCAACATCAATCATACGATCTGGGAATTCATTAAATAAAGGCGCCAAATCACTTCCAAGCGCGGTTCCAGGAACGATACAAATACTCTTTTTATCTCTAGATAATTGTTCTTTAACTAAAGAAGCAAAATAAGAACTCCAACTAGTTTTTCCGTTTGAATAAATTTCCCCTGTTGCAGGATTAAATTTACCGACACCATGCCACTTACCAACGCTATCTTCTTCAGCATATTTATAACCTTTACCTTTGGTAGTTTTAATCATGATAATTGTTGATTTATCATTTCTCTTTGCTTTTTCTAAGGTATGAATTAGTTGATGGAAATTATGTCCATCAATAGGACCTAAAACAGTAAAACCAGCATAATCAAATATGGTCATACGAATTAATTTTCTTTTTATAAAGTTTTTAAACTTTAATGTAGCGGTAAAGAACCATCTAGTGAAGCCATATTTAGTCATGACACGGCGATATGTTTTTGCGCTTCTACGATACAAAGATGAAGTTTGAAAATTTCTAAATATTTTAGATAAACCACCGACGCTTGGAGAGATAGACATATCATTATCGTTTAAAACGATAATTTGTTTATGTTTTTCTTGTCCGGCATTATTAATTGCTTCAAAAGCAAGACCACTAACGATACTTGAATCACCAATAAAGGAAATAACATTATAATGTTCATGATTTAAATCTCTTGCTATCGCCATTCCAAGTCCAGCTGATATAGATGTTGAGGAATGTCCAGCTTCATAATGATCATATAATGATTCATTAATTTTTTGGAAACCCGATACACCATCTTTACATCTAAGGGTTTCAAGATTACGACCAGTTAAAAGCTTATATGTATAACATTGATGGCCAACATCAAAGATGATTTTATCATTTTTAAAGTTAAAAACTTTACATAACGCAATTGTTGCCTCAACAACTCCCAAGTTAGCGGATAAGTGACCACCAGTTTTAGAAGTTACTTCCACAAGGTATTTTCTTATATCCTCTGATAGTACCTCTAACTCAGGTATGCTTAAATCTTTCAAGAAATCAGGATTCTTAATATTTTTTAAATCGATATGTTTAGTAATTTTTTTCTTCATTTTCTTCATACTATAGTAAATCTACTAATTTTCTACTAATATTTACTTGCTTTCTATAATCTTTTCAACTTTTTCTTCCGCTGCTTTTAAAGCCTTTTGAAGTGTTTCAGTTATCTTTAAACCCTCCTCATAAAGCTTGATAGATTCATCTAGAGGAAGATTTTTATCTTCCATCTTCTTTGTGATCTCTTCTAATCTTTTGAGTTCTTTTTCAAAATCTAATTCTTTATCCATTGATAACGTCCTCCACTTTGCTAACTATTCTACCATCACTCAAATGAGTGATTATTTGTTGATCTTTACTAATACCTTTAACAGTTGATATTGTTTTACCATCTTTATCGGTTGTGATTGAATAGCCACGTGACAATATTGCTTTAGGGTTTAATGCATTTAGTTGCTTTTGGTAGCCAACAATCATTGATTGATAATTATCTAAACGATATTTAATTATTGTTGTCATTTCATCTTTGTAAGATGTCACTTCTTCTTCCATATCGTACACTTTGTCTTTTAAGCTATTTTGCATATCGGTAATAGCATAGCTAATCTTTTGAATTATTTCTCTTTGATCCACTGTTGCAAGTTCTGCTGCTCCAGTAGGAGTTGATGCTCTTTTATCTGCGACATAATCAACTAATGTAAAGTCAATTTCATGTCCAACAGCGGCGATGACTGGCATCTTGCTTTTCGCAATCGCGCGCACAAGTGTTTCATCATTAAACGCAGAAAGGTCTTCGCTGGCTCCTCCACCACGTCCGATGATTAATGTATCCAAATCGTAGCTTTGAGCCGTTAGAAAGGCTTTTAGGAGCTCTTTAGGGGCATTTTCACCTTGAACGGAAGATGGAAAAATGTAAATGTCCGCAATTGGGTACCTTCTTTTGATATTGGTAACCATATCTTTAATGGCGGCACTTCCTTTAGCGGTGATAATACCAATTGCTTTTGGGTAAATATTAATTGGACGTTTACGTGATTCATCAAAAAGCCCCTCAGCTGCTAATGCTTTTTTAAGCTTTTCTAATTCTTCTAAGATTGAGCCTTGTCCATTTAAGGACATATTGTAAACGAATAATTGATAATTACCTCTTGGAGCATAAACATCAATGCTTGCTAATACCACCACTTCGTCACCATTTTTTGGAACAAAGTCGAGCATTTGAGTGTAATTAGCAAACATTACTGCTCCAATAACAGAATCATTATCTTTCAAAGAAAAGTAGATATGCCCTGTTGCGGCTATCTTACAGTTAGATATTTCACCCTTAACGAAAATGTACTTCAATTGTTCATCGCTGGTAAGAACATTTTTGATGTACTTATTAATATCGTTAACAGTAAATACTTTTCTTTCCATATTACTTAAGTAATTTGTCTAATAATGCATTGATAAATTTTGCTTGTTTTTCTTCGATATATTTCTTTGCTAAATTAACTGCGATATTGATTACAACTTTCTTATCAGTTCTTTCAATCGCGTAAAAATGAGTATAACTCATAAGAATGATTGCTTGCGTTAGTAATGGTAAACGATCCCAAGTCCAATTATTTAATAAAGGTGAAACAGCGGTTTTAATAACGCCATAATTCGCACTAACATAGTTAACTGTGTTAATGATATAACTAGGGGCCTCTTTAATATCAACTTCAAGAACGCTTTCAATAAGTTCGCTCAAGTCTCTTTTAACTTCACCATTAGCAAAATTATAATCGGTTAAAAGATTATAAATAATAGTCATTACATAGTAATGTTGTTCGTTTCTTGATAATTCCATTAGATGATTTTCTCCACTTTAACTGCAATATCAAAAGGAATGTGACCAATAGCCACCACTAACAAATTTGTAATTTCTTCTTGAATCGAAGAGGTCACTTGTTGAATATCTTTTCCTTTTGCTAGTTCAATATTCACTTTAATGTGAGCGATACCATTTTTATAGGAAACCTTAACCTTATTTGCTAATCGCCATGAAAGACGTTTGCTTAATAGTTTTTCTTTCAAAGAAACGCCTTCAATATTATCAAGTGCTTTAGTTACAAGTTGAACCAATACTTTTGTTGAAATAGCAATTGATCCAAAGTTTTTCCTTTCGTCTAAATAAATATAATCGACCATATTATTTCACCAATCCTTTAACAAAGTTAACAACATCATTTACAGTGAAATGGAAATAATCAATAACTTCACTAGCTTTGCCACTAGCGCCAAAACTATCAATACTCATATGATGTTCAGCGTATTTATCCCAGCCAAAGCTAGTTTCCATTTCTAAAGAAACAATTTTGTTTCTATCCAAATCTAAAACACTATTTTTATATTTAGCATCTTGCTTATCAAATAATTCTTGGCAAGGCATTGAAACTACTTTTACATTAATACCTTGTTTAGCAAGTAATGGTTTAGCGTTAAGAGCTAACGAGACTTCACTTCCAGTTGCAAGTAATATAAAGTCAGCTTTACCTTTTACATCGCTAACAGTATAAGCGCCTTTAAGAACACCTTCTAAACTTGTTGTAGACATATTCGTTACTTCTTGACGAGTTAAGATAATAGCTGTTGGTGTATTTTTACTTCTCAAAGCAATTTGCCAACTAGCGTATGTTTCCATTTCATCAGCCGGACGAATAACATTTAAGTTAGGAATTGCTCTTAGCATAGCTAATTGCTCGATAGGTTGATGCGTTGGACCATCTTCTCCTAAAGCAATTGAATCATGTGAAAATAAGTAAATAGAAGGTAGCTTAGTTAAAGCAGACATTCTAATCGCTGCCTTCATATAGTCTGAGAAAACTAAGAAGCTACCAACATATGGTTTAACCCCTCCGTGAAGGAGCATTCCATTAGCGATGCTTGCCATTGCAAATTCACGAATGCCAAAGTTAATATTTCTTCCATTTCTTTTTAGAGGCATAAAGTCAATATTACCTGTTACATTAGTAACAACACTACTTGCAACATCGGCTGATCCACCAACCAAGTTTGGCAAGGCAAGTGCATAATCGTTAAGCGCTTTACCACTGGCTTTTCTTGTAGAAATGAATTCATCGGTTACAGTTGGCATTTCTTTTGGTAAGTAGTTTGAAACGTTGTTTCTAATCACCAATTCATAGAAACGTTTAGCGTCAACTTTATTCTTTTCTCTACAAGAGACAAATTCTTCTTGGTAGCAAACATTTGCTTCCGTTCCTCTTTTTATAAACGTATCTTTAAAATGATTTCTCACTTCTTCTGGAACAAAGAATTCTGGATGATCGAAATTATAAATTTCTTTCGCGTGTTTACCATCTTCTAAACCTAAAGGAGAACCATGTACTTTGTTTGTACCTTGATTAATAGAACCAAAGCCAATTATAGTGTGCACTAAAATTAATGTTGGTTTGTCTTTACTTTTCTTTGCTAAGATAATTGCATTATCTATTTCATTTACATTATTACCATCTTTCACTTCAATTGTGTTCCAACCAGCAGCTTTAAATCTTGCTATTTGATCATCATTGGAAGATAAGTTTAACGCTCCATCAAGAGTGACATTATTAGAATCGTAAATTAAAATTAATTTATTTAGTTTTTGAAGTCCTGCAAAAGAGATAGCCTCATGACTAATACCCTCTTCTAAGCAACCATCTCCGCATAAACAATATGTATAGTGTGAACATAATAAGTCACCATGGATATATTGGTGAGAAACCATTCTTTCCGCAACAGCCATACCAACGGCTTGGGAAATACCTTGTCCTAAAGGACCACTAGTAGCGTCTACCCCTGGAGTTAATCCGTATTCAGGGTGTCCTGGAGTAATAGAACCAAGCTGTCTAAATTTCTTCAAATCATCAATTGTTATTTTATAGCCACATAAATGAAGCATAGCATAAAGTAGACTTGATGCATGGCCACTAGAAAGAACAAAACGATCACGATTAATCCATGACGGATCTTCTGGATTGGCAATTAAATGACGTGTATACAAAGTATAAAGAATCGGAGCAGAGCCAAGAGCCATGCCTGGATGTCCACTTTTTGCACGATTAATCATATCGATACATAGACTTCGTATCGTCGCAATCGATAATTCATCAATTTGTGAATTCATTACATTTTCCTCCTAGTATATTTTTAGTAGTTTTTTAGTTTTTCTTAATATTTATATTAAAATTACTTAACAGCAATTCCAAGTTCGTCTAATTGTTCTTTTGAAACAACATTTGGCGCACCGCTCATTGGACATACAGCGGCTAAGTTCTTAGGGAAAGCAATAACATCTCTAATATTATCGGTTCCACCTAATATCATAACGAGTCTATCTAAGCCAAAGCCCATGCCTGCATGTGGAGGCGTGCCATATTGGAAAGCGTCAATAAAGAAGCCGAACTTATTTTTAATATCATCATCACTAAGTCCAAGGACTTCAAATATCTTATGTTGAACATTTTGATCGTAAATTCTAAGAGAGCCACCACCAGCTTCATAACCATTAATTACAATATCATAAGCATAGCTTAAAATCTTGCTTGGATCAGTATCAAGATATTTTAAATCTTCATCTCTTGGTCTAGTAAATGGATGGTGAGAGGGTGTATATCCTGTATCGGTCTTTTCAAATAATGGGAAGTCCACTACCCAGAGCAAATCGTAAGTATTTGGTTTAACTAAGCCAAGTTCATGAGCGTATGAAGTACGCATTGCACCTAAGCAAGGTAGCACACGTGTTTTATTACCCGCTGCGATAAGAAGCAAGTCATCATTTTTTAGATTTAATCTATTTTTAAGAAGTTCAACTTCTTCTTCACTTAAGAACTTCATAAAGGAACCAGTGAGTTCTTCCCCTTCCATTTTAAGCACCGAAATACCGCCTAAGCCGAACTTTTTAGCTTCGAGGGTAAGATTATCAATAACCTTACGCGAAGTAACGCTAGCGACGCCTGGAATAACAAGCGCACGTATCGCTTCAGCTTCTTTAAAGCCATTGAATGTTGTATTAATAAAGATGTCTTTGACATCGTTAATAAATAAATCAAATCTAGTATCTGGTTTATCGCTACCATATTTATCCATTGCTTCTAGATAAGGAATTCTTCTTAATGGAAGTTTTACTTCGTAATTAATGGTCTTTTTAAAGATTTTAGCAATTAATCCTTCCATCATAGTGATAAATTGGTCTTGATCAAGAAAACTTGTTTCAATATCGATTTGAGTAAAGTCAGGTTGACGATCTGCTCTTAAATCTTCATCTCTAAAGCAACGAGCAATTTGATAATATCTTTCCATACCACCAATCATTAATAATTGCTTAAAGATTTGTGGAGATTGAGGTAAAGCGTAGAAACTGCCTGGATGTACACGGCTAGGCACAAGATAATCACGTGCGCCTTCAGGTGTTGAAAGAGTTAATACTGGAGTTTCAACTTCGGTAAAACGCAAAGAATCGAGATATTCATGTACAGCCATCTTAATTTGATGTCTTACATCAAGATAATGTTGCATTACTGGGCGTCTTAAATCGAGATAACGATATTTTAATCTCGTATCTTCAAGCGCATCAGTTTCATCAGCAATAATTAATGGGGTAGTTTTTGCTGTATTAACGACGTTAATAGATTCAGCTAATATTTCAATTTCTCCCGTTTTTAAATTCTTATTTGGATTATCTTTTTTACTAACGATACCAGTAACTTGAATAACATATTCATTACGAATATCTGGAACATTAGAAGAGTCTTGAACAGTAATTTGAATAATGCCTGAGCGATCTCTTAAATCAATGAACATAATTGATCCAAGGTCTCTTCTTTTAGAAACCCAGCCAACTAATGTAACTTTTTTGCCTTCATCTTTAATAGATAAGTCAGTGTTAAAACATGTTCTTTCCATATTGCTTATTTCTCCTTATGGTGGCAGCAACATTCTTCGCCTTCATCGTGATGATGTCCGCATCCTTCGCCATGATCATGATTATGTCCACAGCAACATTTGCCTTCTTCATGATGGTGATGATGACAATGATGTTCTTCACTCATTTCATCAAAAGATGAAACTAATTCATCTAAAGGTATCTCAATTTGTTGTTGACTCTTTAAATTTTTTAAAACAACACTATGATTGTTCATTTCGTTTTCGCCAATGATGATTGCTGTTTTGGCATTTTTCTTTTCGGCGCGCTTAAACATGTTGCCAAGTTTAACTTGGTCGAAGCACATATCCACGTAGTAACCCGCCATACGTAACTCGTTAGCGACATTAAGCGCATAACCCATACACTCTTCACCCATTGGCATAACGTAAGCGTGTAAGGCATATTTTTCTGGAGGTAACAAATTATCATCTTTTAAGATGCTATATAATCTTTCAATTCCAAAACTAAAACCAATACCTGGTAGATCAGGGCCACCAAGTTCTTTTAGCAAGTTGCTATAATGTCCACCTGCACCTATTGCGCCATAATTTGCACCTGTAGATGATGTGTAATGGAATTCAAATACAGTTTCACTGTAATAATCAAGTCCTCTCACTAATGAATCATCAAATTCATAAGGGATTTCCATTTCGTTAAGTAAAGTTAATATCTTATTAAAACGATCTTCGCTTTCTTTAGAAAGGTAATCGCTCATTTTAGGAGCACCCTTAACAATTTCAATATCTTCTGGAACCTTACAATCTAAAATTCTAAGTGGATTGATATTATATCTTTCTTTACAATCTGGACACATATTATCAATATGTTTTGAAAAATATTGTTTTAATGCTTCGCGATAATTATTTCTACTTTCTTCATCACCTAAAGAATTAATCTTTAATTTAACATTTTGTAAACCGAGAGAAATTAGCATTGTGTACGCTAAAGAAATCACTTCAACATCATTATATAATGATGCGTTACCAACACTTTCCACACCAAATTGGTTGAATTGACGATATCTACCAAGTTGTGGTCTTTCATATCTAAAGACAGGACCTAAGTAGAAGTACTTAAGTGGTAATTCATTTGTGGCGTATAGCTTATTTGAAACGATTAAACGCATAATACCAGCGGTAAATTCTGGTCTTAAAGTTAAAGAACGGTCTCCTTTATCAAGGAATGTATACATTTCTTTTCTAACAACGTCACTACTTTCACCCACGCTTCGAACAAATAATTCGCTATGTTCGATAACAGGTGGTCTTACTTCCAAATAACCGAATAATGAAGCGACTTGCTTAAGCAAACCTTCAATAGCGCCATAATCTAGCGTTTCATCTGCTAGTACATCATGAGTACCTTTTACAATATTAACTTCCATTTTTTAATCTCTCCTTTAGTGAATAATTCTTCTAACTTCGTATACACCTCTAACATTCATAAGAATGCTTGATATATCATTTACTCTTTTAGCATCGCTAACAAGTAATGTTAACGAGAACAATGCGACTGTACCACCGTTTGTCTTTTGCGCATGCACATTGCTAACAGGTACATGAGCGTTAGTGAGCACTGTCATGATATTGATGAGCAAGTTATCTCTATCGTTAGCCTCGACCACAATATCGACTGGATAAGTAGCTGATTCAATATCTTTACGCCAATAAACATCAACTAGTCTTTCTTTTACATTAGCAATATTCGGACAATCTTTGCGATGGACCACTATTCCCTTACCTTTACTAATGTAACCAACAATTTCATCTCCCGGAAGAGGGGTACAACAATTCGCTAATGAAATAGCAATCTTATCGACACCTTTACAGTACACTGGGCAGGCATTTTTGCCACCTCTAGTTTTAACGCTACCATTACCAGTTGGTATATCAACAGGCTTTTTAATTCTTAAAAATTCAATAATCGCGTTAGCGGTAGGCTTTCTGCCTGATACAGCAACAAATAAATCATCAACAGTTGCCACTTCAAAATTATTTAAAACTTTTTCAGAAGATAAAAGTTCCATCATTTCATCTTCGTCAACAGCTCTTTCATGGAAAGCATCAATACAAGATTGTCTTCCTTTTTGAATCTTTTCATCTCTAATTAGTTCGGCATTTTTCTTCGCTAGATATTTTTTAATTAATGATCTAGCTGTTGAGCTCTTGACAAAGTCAAGCCAACCTTCACTTGGGCCAGAGGCAGCCTTACTAGTTTTAATTTCAACCATATCACCAGTTTTTAAAACAGTGTTTAAAGGCACTAAGGAACCATTAACAGTTGCGCCCACCATTGTTTCAGCAACTTTAGTGTGAATTCGATAAGCAAAATCTACTGGAGTTGAACCACGAGGCAACTCAATAACTTTACCTTTAGGTGAAAACACATAAACATTTGCTTCAAAGATATCATGCGTTAAGTTATCAACGTATTCGCTTGCGTTTTCACTATCATTATCATTTGATAAGGAGACGAAGTCTCTAAACCAATGTAATTTGTTTTCAATATCTTTTTGTTCTTCGCTAGCGTTATAACCTTTACCTTCTTTATACGCCCAGTGGCTAGCGACACCGGTTTCTGCAATTTGATCCATTTCTTTTGTTCTTATTTGAACTTCGTAGAAATTACCATCTCCTGAAATAATCGAAGTGTGTAAACTTTGATACATATTTGGTTTTGGCATCGCAATATAATCTTTGAATCGATTTGGTATTGGAGTATATGTCTTATGAATAAGACCTAATATTTCATAACAACGAATTTCAGTATCGGTGATAATTCTAAGCGCCATAATATCGTATATTTCACTAAATGAATGGCCTTTAATGTGAATCTTATCATAGATAGATGAGATCGATTTAACACGAGAACATATTTCAAAAGGAATATTGTGCTCAAAGAGCAAATCCGCAATTCGCTTTTGAATTTGTTCAAGTGAACGCTTCATTTGTCTTTCTTTCTTATTCATCATCTTGACGATATCATCGTATTCTTGTGGATGGAGGTATTTTAAACAAATATCAGCCATCTCACTACGAATAACATCAAGACCTAATCGATGTGCAATAGGAACGAAAACATCTAAACTTTCTTGGCTTAATGCAATTTGTCTTTCTGAAGAAAGAGCAGCGAGTGTACGCAAATTATGTAACCGATCAGCAAGTTTAATAAGAATGACACGGATATCTTTAGCCATTCCAATAAGAATTTTGCGGTGATCTTCTGCTTCAAATTCTTCGGCAGTTATCTTTGATAATTTTAATCTTTGAATTTTGGTTAACGCATCGACGATTTTAGCAACGTCGACTCCAAACATATTTTTAATATCATCAATTGATGTATCAGTATCCTCAACAACATCATGGAGCAAACCAGAAATAATTGTTGTTGGACCAGAATGTAAGCTCGCTAATATGTAAGCAACTTCAATTAAGTGATGATAATATGGTTCTCCACTACGACGAAGTTGGCCTTCATGTTTTTGAATAATAAAATCATAGGCCTTTCTGATATTAGCGCGGTCTACTTTATCGGAAATATAGTTCATGTAGACGTCTTCAACGTCTTCG
This sequence comes from Bacilli bacterium, assembly GCA_045615545.1. Lineage (GTDB taxonomy): Bacteria > Bacillota_I > Bacilli_A > RFN20 > CAG-826 > SIG220. The sequence continues at coordinate 32,226 of JAZLFA010000003.1, forward strand.
AATGTGTGAAGTGGGTATCCACCATTGACTTGAATCTTGTTCATACTGTTATATGATACCACTTCTATTTTATTTTATTAAATAAAAAAGCCAATATTTTTGGCCTTTTATTTATAACAAATTACAAAAATAGGTTAATTAACTCTCGCTTATATCTTTAACAAAAAAGTCATAAGAAATATAGCCACGATAAGAGCTTTTTCTAATATTACCAAATAAATCAACGAAACGATATTGACTCACCATTTCCTTAGAAAAATTAAAGCCAGTTATTTTACTATTTGTCCCAATAACAGTGAGGATATGTTTATTATCTTTTGAGAAAGTTAAATTTTTGGTTAATGTATGTTTTATCGCTAATCTAGGAGCCTTCCAACATTCACCAAATGGCGCTAATGATCTAACTAATTCAAATGATTCTTTATTTACATCAGTTAGTGATATTAATATAGATTCTTTTTCTTTTGGCACAATATCAGTTGCTAATGCAATTTCTTTAATTTCTTTAGCGAATTCATCAAAACAGTCTTTCTTTAATGAGCACCCTCCTGCTAAAGCGTGTCCACCAAAACAGCCTAAATATTTACTTAGTTTATTAAATACGTCAACCACATTAAACGCATCGCTTGGACTACGGCAGCTACCTTTATAAAACTCACCTGTACTATCAAGAGTAAATACAATTACAGGAACATGATATTGTCCCATAAGTGCTTGGGCAATCAAACCAATAATTCCTTCTTTTTCGTTTACCTTAATTACAATTGCCTTATCTTCTTTACTAATTGAATCAATATTTCTGGCATTTTTTTGAATCTCTTTTCGTGATTCATTAATATCTATAATTGTTGGTAAATAGGTTAAAATAGTGTCTCTATTATCACTTGTTAAATAAGGAATTATTTTATTTATTGAAGTATCTTCAAGCATCCTTCCTAATGAATTGATTTTAGGAGCGAGAGCTAATCCTATGGCGGTTTCATTAAATTCATCTTCTGATTCAAATAACCCGTCAAGAGCGAGGAATTCTCCCTTTTTATAATTTTGATATACTGCCCTAGATAAATTACGGTTATAGCTTACTAATGGCATCATATCACTTATGAGGCTAATAGAGGCTAAAGTAGCTAAATATTTGTCGCTACGGTTAAGTAAACTTCTCGTAAACATAAAGGAAATAAATCCGGCACTTGTTGCGGTTTCACCTAAGTGAGAATAGACTGGGTGAAGAAGAACATCAATATTAGGAAGTGTTTCAGGTAAAGAATGGTGATCAATAACCAAAACTTTAACATTATTATCTTTTAGATAATTAATTGCTTCATAAGCAGAAACACCATTATCGACGCAGATAACAAGTTTGTAGCCTTTATTAACAAATTCTTTTGCTCTAGAATAAGTAATCCCGTATCCGTCTATATAACGGCAAGGAACATAATATCCAACTGGATAAGATAGATAATCAAAACATTTTTTAATGATCGCGGTAGACATGATACCATCGGCGTCATAATCGCCATAAATTACAATCTTTTCTTTCTTATCAATAGCGGCATTAACAAGCTTAACCGCGTCATTAACATTATCTAATTCATGGCCATCATTAAAGTTATCAAGATTGACTTCTTTAGTTAATTCTAAATAATCTTCTTGAGTAATATGATAATAATCTAATAATTTTTCTAATAAGTTCATATTGAAAAAAGGCTACTTACTAGTAGCCTAATTAATTAATCATTAATACCAATGAATGTAGCTTCTTCAGGCTCACCTGATTTATTAACAACTTTTTTACCTTTCTTCTTACGTGGCTTAATTTCAAGATTTACTTTCTTGAATTGGGCGAAGAAGAATTGTGAAATTGGACCATATAATGTGGTGACAAGTAAAGCTGCTAATAAAGTGCCAACTAACGCTAAGACAAATGGTAGTGATGTACTTGTTGGGCCAAAGCCAAAGAAGTTAATCATTAAATAGCTAACTAAGATTGTAGCAACAACAATTGGGGTAAAAGCAATTGATATTGCTTTTTTCATAATTAATTCACGGTTTTCTACACTATTATCTTTGCTTCTATCGTCAAGAACGAGTTCTCTTTCTTTATTCATAAAGATGATCGATAAAATAATAGAGAATGTTGTTACCAAAGGAAGAGCAACAATTACATATGGAGTAATACTAGCTTGAGCAAGACTTAAAATAGAGAAGAATCCTGCTGCTACGCCAGTAGTGAGTACTGGGATGATAATCGATGTAATACCGCGGCTTAAGCGATAACGTAACATGAAATATACGCCAAGTACTAAGATAGAAACGGAACATCCTAAGATGATGAATCCTGCGTTTGGAGTAGTTGCATTATTAATTGATAATGTCTTAACTTCCGCGCTAGCCTTAACATCAGCTTCTTCAATAACTGTTTGAAGGACATCAGTTAATGTTTTTGGTGTTTCAGTTGGGTTTTTATAATAAGCACTTATATCGTTAGCAAACAAAGTATCAAATGTTGCGATGTAATAAGCTGTATCGACAGTAATACCTTCTTTATCTTCACTATAAGTGAATGTTTCAGTTCCACTAACATAATCATTTAATGGTTTTGTTTCATTACCATTAATAACATAGATATTCTTTAAAACTTCATTTTCAATGAAATCGTTTTTAGTAATAAAGCTATCTTTAGTTGTTGTTGTGATATAAATTTCACTAACTTGTGGAACGTTCTTAACAGTGAATAATTGACCTTTATATAAGCATGCGCTTGTAATCATACCCGCTAAGCAGATAGCAAATATAGCGCACATTGTAATAAAAACTGGTTTTTTCTTCTTAGTGAAGTCTTTATCAGCAAAGCTACCATAATAGGTTTGTTTTTCTTCGTTAATAATGCTTGGAACTTTGCTATTATCAATTCCAAATACGTTGTATTTACCAGTTAAGCCTGTGGTATTAGTTGCTAACCACATAAGGCCTCTTAATCCAAGAGCGTTAAATAAGAATGAGAATAAACCACCTAATACACAGGCAAGAGCAAAGCTCACCATGAGGGAACCGCCAAAGGCATATAATAACGCACCAACAACCATAACAGTAATGTTAATGTCTAATGTTGGTAAAAGGGCTTTCTTAGCAGCTTCACTATTGGCTTTCTTTAAACTTCTACCTTTATAGGATTCATCTTTAAGTTTACTTAAGTAAATAATGCCAGAAATTAATGATGCAACCGCAACAATAATTGTACCAATTAAAGCACCAATGTTAAATTCGGTACCAATTGTAACTAATAAAGCAAGAGCTGTAAATACGCTCGCGATTGTGCATGTACCTACGCTTAATGCGCCTAAACGATAGAAGGCAACAAGTAATAAAGCAAGAATCACAATAGCACAGATAGTAGCAATTAATGTTCTGCTCCAGTTTAAACTTTGATGTGGATCACCATTGGTGACAATTAATTCTGTCCAAGGATTTGTATAGATTGGATGAGAATCATTTACATACGTAACATCGTAATCAAGTGGTGAGGCATTTAATAAATTCACATAGTAACGTGCTTTATCGTATGCATCACGAACTTCGGTAACGGAAGCGGTTTGATCACCATTAGTGTCGATGTTAATGGTTGCAGATAGTTTATCTTCGTGATTATCAGGATAATATGGATCTTCAATGTTGAAGGTCATGATAATCTTATTAGCGATCTTCTCATCATAATCTTCACTATCAGGTTGAGTACGGGAGAAACGATCGGTTTCTTCATTGAAGTCATACCAGAGGTATAAATAAGTAATGGTTTCAGTGACTGGATTGCCATCTGCATCAGTCTCACCTGTTTCACGGGTTTCACCAATACCATTTTCTTTTTGTGTTTTAGTATTTTCTAATAATAATTTGAATTCGGAGCTTTCAGTGTTGACTGGGATAACAACAGTTGGGTATGAATTAACAGAGTCAAGATATGCTTGACTACCTTCTTTTAAGAATTCATCTTCAGTGATGTGGTAATAATTATCATTATCATCTTTGTTACTTAAACCAAAAATACCATTAAATGAAAGATAGTTAACGATATTATTCATTTGAGTTTCGTTACTTTCAGAGAATTCAACTTTAATCATATCATCACCACTAACGGCAATTTGATATGCTGTAACTCCAGCGGTGTCAAGTCGAGATGCCATTGTATTAGCAATTTCTTTACTTGCTCCTTCTTTAACAGGGAGTTCTTCATCTTCTTTATCTGTTAATTTAAAGATAATTTCACGGCCTTGATGATATTCATTGTTGCTGGAAACTTGTGTAAATATAGCAGAAAAGGATGCTCCCATCATAAATAATGCGGTAAAAGCAATAATAATATGTGCCCATAATCTACGCATAATTCATACCTCCTAATTCATACGCGCTTAAGCGTCTAACGTATAATATATTATAAATATATTGAAAAGGCAATAAAAAAGAGCAATTTTTAATGATGTATATTATAAAAATTCATACATACCTCACTTTTGGCCCCAAAGTACTACTTCGTTCCCGCCTTTGTAAGGATAAACAAAATTGTACCCTGCTATTTTTTTATACTCAGTTTGAGCTGGAAGTAATAATAAATCTGAAAATCTTAACACATAGTAGCCTTGATATATTCCACAATAAACACTTATCGAAACCATTTCTTTTCTGATAGATAGTTCGATATACCTCGGATCATCTATTATGATATTAAAGTAATCATTAATGATTACTTCTCTAACATTTTCAGCCAATGGTTCTACTGTTTTAATGTTTGTTGGGTCTACGCTAATTTGTTTTTTATCATCATCGTAAAGATGGTTAAAATTATTACGATAACAGATATTTAATATATCATTGTCAGTAAGTTGATTCTCCACCTCTTCTAATGAATAAAAGTTACCTGGTTTCGGTTCAAATTCACTCGATGAGCTTTGTTTAGCCGAACAGCCAAAACAAAATAATGAAATTACAATCATCGAATACATAAATTTCGTATTCATATTTATCCCCTTATTTCTTTCATTATAACATACAAGAAAGTAGTGAAAAAGATAACGTTTTTGTTATATGTATACGTTATCTTTAAATAATAATTTTTAAAATAGTTTTTCTTGGTGCTTAATTTTTAAATGCTGATAAGCTTTTGGATTAGCGATTCTACCTCTAGGGGTTCGATCTATAAAACCTAGTTGTAATAGATATGGCTCATAAACATCTTCTAAATTCATCGCTTCTTCCCCAATAGCGGACGCTAATGTATCAAGTCCAACTGGTCCACCATTAAAACGTTCAATTAAAGTATTTAAATATCTAATATCAACATCGTCTAACCCTAATTCATCAACTTTAAGGGCTTTAAGGGCTTTTAAAGCATCAGTAATGGAAATATCATCTTTACCTTCGTAGTTAGCAAAGTCTCTAACACGTTTAAATAAGCGGTTAGCGATACGTGGAGTTCCACGACTACGCTTAGCTATTTCATTAGCAGCTTCTTCACTAATAGTTGAGTTAAATACACCTGCGGTTCTTTTAATGATTTTACTAATTTCCTCAACGGTATAATAATGTAGTTTTTCGGTAAAGCCGAAACGAGCACGTAAAGGTGCGCTTAAATCCCCTGCTCTAGTTGTTGCGCCAATGAGTGTAAAAGGTGGTAATTTTAGTTCTAAAGATTTAGAAGAAACATCCCTATTAATAATCACGTGGAACACAAAATCTTCCATTGCGCTATATAAAGCTTCTTCCACTATACGAGGCATTCTATGTATTTCATCAATAAATAAGATATCACCAGGTTCCAAAGTAGAAAGTAAAGCAGCTAAATCTCCCACTTTTTCAAAAGCAGGACCACTAGCCTCTTTTATATTAGCGTGCATCTCATTAGCAATTACATGGGCTAAAGTAGTTTTTCCAAGTCCAGGAGGACCATAAAAAAGTAAGTGATCAAGAGGCTCATCACGATGAAGAGCAGCACCAATGAAAACCTTAAGGTTTTCTTTTAAGTCGCTTTGTCCCACATAAGAATCTAACGTTTGTGGACGTAAACAAGCTTCATCATTAGCTTCGTTACTATTAATATTTGCGTCTAATAATCTCGACATAATTATTTCCTTAATAATGTAAGCGCAATACGAACCACTTCTTCGCTAGTTGCATTTGGCTCGTTAATCTGGCTTAAAGCACGATCAATAGCAGCTCCTTTAAAGCCTAAACTCTTAAGAGCATCATAAGCTTCATCATATACTCCTGGATCACCTTTAGTGCCAGTAAGTTCACCTTTTAAATCTAAAATAATTTGCGCCGCTGCTTTCGCTCCAATTCCTGGAAGCTTTTTTAAATAAGCAACATTGTTGCTTGCGATTGCTTGAATCACTTCTTGTGGCGTAGTCGCGCTTAAAGCGTTAATTGCCGTTTTAGGTCCTAAACCCTTAACTTTAATTAATGAGAGGAAAACATTTTGTTCATCTTTACTCTTAAAACCAATTAAATAATGTTCATCTTCTCTAATTACTTGATGAGTATATATGAATAAATCTTGATTTATTTCATAATCATCGGGATGAGAGACGTAAACTAAATAACCGACGCCGGATACATCAATGGTGATATAATCTTCGGCAATATCATTTACTTTACCTTTTAAGAAACAGATCATAAATGTTCCTCCTATTTATAAATTAATATAAAGAAGATAACGAATAAGAGGGTTAGTACACTAATGACTAAACCACTTAAAAAACCCACATCAATCTTCTTTTTATCCACGTTTAAACTCCTTTGGAGTAGGAATCGAATTTCGTTTATGTTCACTAATACGATGTAAATATTCAATTCTTTCTTTTGTAGTTTCACTAATTGAGCCACCTAATAAATATGAATCAAGTTCTTTATAAGTGACGCGCATTTCCCCTTCATCAGTTTGTCCAGGGAATAATCCAGCAGTTGGGACTCTTTCAGCTAATTTATCAGGAACGCCTAAATATTTAGCGGCTTCAATTACTTCTTGTTTAGTTAAATATACGATTGGCAAAACATCAGCGGCACCATCACCATATTTAGTGAAATAACCTGTATATCTTTCATCCATATTATCAGTACCTAACACGAGCGCGTGGTGCTTCTGCGCATACGCATATAGCATAGACATACGAAGTCTAACTTTTAAATTAGACAATGTTGATACATCAAGTTCTTCATTTAATGAAATAAAACTATTTTTAAGTTCATTATATCCTTTGCTACCATCAAGTATTAAATAATTAACGTCTAAAGCTTTTGCAACTTCAATGCCGTCTTTTAAGTCATCAGGGTTACTTTCAATTGGCATCATAATACACATAAGTTTATCTTTACCAACGGCTTTTTTCGCTAAAGCAGCCACTAAAGAAGAATCCACTCCACCAGAAAGGCCAAGGACATACATATCCTGATGGTTATCCAATAGATAATCTTTTAAAAATTTAACGATTTCATCTAAATATTGTTCAAGTTTCATATTTACCTTATATATTCAAATTCAAAGTCTTCTAATATGACAGTGTCACCATCATATGCGCCCATCTTCTCAAGTTCATCATCAACTCTTAATTTTCTAAGTTTACTCATCAATACCATCATACCTTCATCAGTGGAAATATTAGTCATGTGATAAAACTTAATAATCTTATCGCCAATAATTTGATAAACATGAGGTTTAATCTTAATGATTTCAAATTCTTTCTCTTCCGGAGTAATGGTATAGATTTTTGTATCAAGAACCTCTTCTTCATCACTATAAAGCGGGAAACTAGGAGTAGTTTCTGCTAAATCAGCACATTTGTAAATTAATTCATCAATACCTTCTTCAGTTAAGGCTGATATTGGATAGACAGGTAATTTAACTTTCTTTTTAAAATCAGCAAGTTTATTTTTAGCCTCATCATCATCCATTTTACTAGCCACAATTATCATTGGGCGTTTAATTAAGCCAAAGCCATATGTTTCTAATTCTTTATTGATTACTTTGTAATCATCATAAGCATCTCTACCGTTATTTGACATATCAATCATATGAACAATAACATGGCATCTTTCAATATGGCGTAAGAAGGTAAGACCTAAGCCTTTACCTAAATGTGCTCCTTCAATTAATCCTGGTAAATCAGCCATAACAAAAGAGCGTTTATCTTTACAAGAAACAACACCTAAGTTAGGAACAATTGTGGTAAAAGGATAATCTGCTATTTCCGGTCTAGCACTACTAACAACTGATAATAATGTTGATTTGCCAACACTAGGAAGGCCAACTAAACCCACATCCGCCAATAATTTTAGTTCAAGAATTAATCTTTTTGATTCACCTGGTTCACCATTTTCAGCAATACGAGGAACACGGTTAGTTGAACTTCTAAAACAGGAGTTACCTTTTCCGCCTCTACCACCTTTAGCAACCATAATCATTTTACCATCTTCATTTAAGTCACCAATAAAGGAATGATCACTCTCTAAAAAGATAACTGTTCCTAAAGGAACATCAACAATTACATCTTCGGCATATTTTCCATATTGATTCTTGATTCCACCTTTTTCTCCATCTTCCCCGATAATAGCGCGAGAATGACGGAAGTTAAATAATGTGTTGATACGAGAAGAAGCGCGTAAAAAGATCGAGGCACCTCTACCACCGTTACCACCACTAGGTCCACCTTTTGGAACGCAGTTTTCACGGCGGAAGGCAATCATTCCATCGCCACCTTTTCCACTTCTTACTTCAATAACAGCACGATCAATAAACATACACATACATTATATATGTATAACGAGTGATAATACAATTAACAAAGCATAAAATTATGCTTTTTGGGACTTATTTTACTTTTTATCATTAATTAACAAAAAAGACCACTTAAGTGGTCTAATTTTAGTTTTACTAATTGCTTATTTATCAGCAATAACTCTTGCGAATTTACGACCTTTACCGTTAGTTTCGTATTTAACAATACCACTAGCAGTTGCAAAGATTGTATCATCGCCGCCTTTTTTAGTATTTTCGCCTGGATAAATGCGAGTACCTCTTTGACGATAGATAATACTACCGCAATGGCACCATTCACCATCAGCGACTTTAGCACCTAATCTACGACCAGCAGAATCACGGCCGTTTTTAGTAGAGCCAACACCTTTTTTAGAAGCGAAGAGTTGTAGATTTAATTTAAACATCATAAATGACACCCTTTCTAATTAATTTTGACGAATTTTGGTGAACTTTCTGCAATTGTTCTTAATTGCGTAATTAATGTTTCGATCACAATTTCGTCATGAGCGGAGATAGTTTTTAAGCTTATTAGCTCTGCATTTCCTTCTTCTAATACGAACTTAAAGTCTTTCACTTCTTTAATTGCATTAAATGCTCCAGTAACTACTGCACTAACAGCGGCACAAACTAGATCTTTTCCAGCTTCTGCACTTTGTGCATGTCCCTTAACACTCAAGGAAACAAACTTTCCGTTTTGCGATTGAATCTTAATTTCAATCATGATTAAGCGTTGATACTTTCAACTACTAAGCATGTATAAGGTTGACGATGACCAATGGTCTTACGTTCGTTAGTTTTTGCTTTGTATTTGAAAACACGAATTTTCTTAGATAAGCCTTGCTTTTCAACTTTAGCAACAACTGTAGCACCACTAACATATGGTGTACCAAATGTTGTTTTTTTGTCTCCAACAACAAGAACTTTGTCGAAGGTAACTTTGTCGTTAACTTTGGCATCTAGTTTTTCAACATAGATTTTATCACCAACGCTGACTTTGACTTGTTTACCACCGGTTTCAATAATTGCGTACATAATGTCCCTCCTTTTTGTTAGATTCACTAAGGACTCGCTATTAAGGTAAATCTTAATAGATTATTTAAAACCTTCTCTAGGCGGTTGTAGCTAGTGAGGCGACAACGTGAGTAATATATCACAAGTATTATATACTTATCAACTGTTTTAATGTTTTTTCTTTTAAAAAGAATTGAATATTCTCGTTATTTTGAATTTATCTGATAATGATTTTGTGAATATTTTGTGAATATTTAATAAAGAATTTTTTTATTACTTCCCATGAATAATTAACAAATATTTTAGGTAATATTTCTTTCTCCGCGATATAATTCATTAATGGCAGTATACGAGATACCGCTTTTACTAAAAGCGTAGCATGTCATTTTTTTATCATCTAAAAGATCTTTAAACATGAAATTATTATAACGCTATAGAGTTATATAAATAATCATTTCTTTTCGATAATAGCATAATTATTTTTGGTTACGATTATATGATCAATCAATTGTATTTTTGCTCTTTTTGCTTGACGAGAAATTAATGTAGTCATAACAATATCTTCTTCGCTTGGAGTTGGGTTTTCACTTGGATGATTATGAAACAAATAAAAGCTATAACCATCATGAATAAATACTTCTTTTATTATATCTCTATTAGTAACACTAACTTTGTTACTTCCACCAATACATAATATTTTTTCATATTTAATTATTCTATTTCTGTTTAAGACAACTATAGCCAAATACTCATCTTCTTTATCTCCAATTTTAGCTTGATAACTACTAACTAATTCTAAGAAGTTACACACTCCTTTTGGAGATACTATTTGATTAGTTTTAATGCGTTTAGCGAAAGTAAATATTGTCAGTAAATAAGTTGCTTTAACTTTACCAATTCCTTTATATTTGGTTAAGTCTTGTATCTTTGCGTGAGTTAAATTAGCTAAACCACCAAAATCAGTGATTAATGAATTAGATAATTCAATAACATTGTTATCTTTTGTGCCACTACCAATGATGATTGCTAATAACTCGTTATCACTTAAAGAATCAATTCCGTATCTACTTGCTTTTTCTCTTGGTCTAATTTCATATGGTAAATCTTTTATCTTACTCATATCATGCCCAAGAAAATTTCCATCCACCGACAGTCGCGCTACCCTTATTAGAAAGGAACAACTTGTACACTATTACCGCTACAACGGCTGAAGCTAAAATGGCAAGAACAGCGGTAAGAGTGATTGCCTCACCAACAATTTCTTGTTTCATTTCTTCATTGCTTAATTCAATTATTTGCATAAAAAAGCCTCCTATTTATATATAGGGGGCAATTTTGATAAATTAATAAAATTATTTTAATTTTGCTATCTTTTCTTTTAAACTCTTAATATTTTCTTGGTGGGTGAATAGTTTACTATTCTCTAACTCAATCTTCTCTTTTGGAGCTTTAGCGATAAAGTTAGGGTTAGATAACATATTCTGACTACGTCTAGCTTCGTTTTCTTCGTTAGCGAGTTCTTTTTCAAGTCTTGCTAATGTATCATCTTTACTACCACCAACAGCGATTAATAATTCACCTTGATCATAAACAAATAATTCGCCTTCCATATGAGTAACATCTTCTTTTGTAAAATCAACATTAGAGAATGTGAATCTATTTAAATATGTCTTAAAGTCTTCATTAACAGAGATTTTGCTATTAACTTTTAATTCTAAAGATGAATTAGGCGCTAAATGGTTAACAATCTTATAATTTCTAACTTCTTTTATTAAGTTAAATAAGAAATCCATCTCTTTATTTACTGACTCATCGGTTAATTCACTAAGGGCTTTTGGATAAGTTTCTAACATAGCACTTTCTAAGTGTGTAGGAAGAGATAAATAAAGTTCTTCCGCGATAAATGGAGTGTATGGATAAATAAGAAGAATAATATTCTTAAGTACAGTTAATAGTACTTGATAAGTAGTAGTTTTCTTATTTTCATCATTGCCATTTAAAATGACCTTACAAAGCTCCAAATATTGACCGCAGTAATCATCGTAGACAAAGTTATACAAATGGCTGCTAGCGGCGTTAAAATCGTATTTCTCCATGTTTTTAGTAACATTAGATATAGTTAAATTCATACGATTAATAATCCATTTATCAATAATTGATAATTTAGACTTATCTAATTTAGTTTCTTTATATCCTTCTGGAAGAACGCTTAAAACATATCTTGCGCTATTCCAAATCTTATTTAAATAATTGCTACTGGCCGCTACTTTTTCATCGATATAACGCATATCTTGTCCTGGAGTAGAGTTAGTTGTTAAGAAATATCTTAAAGCATCCGCGCCATAAGTTGCTATTACTTCCATAGGATCAATACCATTTCCTAATGATTTAGACATCTTTCTTCCTTGCGCATCTCTAACTAAGCCATGAATAACAACATTCTTAAATGGAGCAACTTTAGTCATTTCCAAACTTTGGAAAATCATTCTACTAACCCAGAAGAAGATAATGTCATAACCAGTAACTAAAACACTAGTTGGGAAATATCTTTTTAAATCTTCTGTTTCATTTGGCCAACCCATAGTAGAAAATGGCCATAGGGCACTAGAGAACCAAGTATCAAGAACATCACTTTCTTGCACATAGTTTTCTTTGTCTTTAGGTGGATCAATAGAAACAACAACTTCGCCAGTTACCTTATGGTAATAAGCAGGAATTCTATGTCCCCACCAAAGTTGACGAGAGATACACCAATCTTCGGCATTGCTCATCCAGTTTGTGAAAACATTTTCAAATCTTTCTGGAATGAAATTAACTTTTCCTTTACCTTCTTGGTTTTTAAGCGCTTGATCAGCAAGTGGGCGCATCTTAACAAACCATTGTTTAGAAAGCATAGGTTCCACTACTGCGTGAGTTCTTTCACTATGTCCAACAGGGTGAACAATTTTTTCTTGCTTAACAAAATTACCATCTTTAGCAATGTCTTCTAATAATTTTTCTCGACATACAAATCGATCTAAACCTTGATACTTGCCACACTTTTCATTCATTGTAGCGTCTTTATTAAAGATGATTGGCATAGGTAAGCCATATTTCTTACCAATATTAAAGTCATTTGGATCATGGGCAGGAGTACATTTCATCGCACCAGTACCAAAAGCGATATCAATATAATCATCAGCGATAATTGGAAGTTTATCGCCATTAGCAGGATTGATTACATATTTACCAACATATTTTGTATATCTTTCATCTTCTGGATGCACCACTACACAGACATCACCAAACATAGTTTCTGGTCTAGTAGTAGCAACCGTTAAATATTCATCACTATCAACTAAATGATATTTGAAGTAATACATATATCCTTCATCATCTTCATGATTAACTTCAATGTTACTTAACGCTGTTTGTTGAACTGGATCCCAGTTAATGATTCTTTCACCTTGATAAATTAGTCCTTTTTCATATAATGAAACAAAGACTTTTCTCACTGCTAGATTAAGTCCTTCGTCAAGGGTAAATCTTTCTTTATTATAGTCTAAAGTAAGTCCCATCTTAGCCCATTGGTTATGGATGTTATCAGCGTATTCATTTTTCCATCCCCACGCGGCTTTTAAGAATTCTTCACGGCTAATTTTTGTTACATCAACACCATTAGCAACTAGCTTTTTCATTACTACTGCTTGCGTTGCAATACCAGCGTGGTCCATACCAGGAACCCATAAAACATCATAGCCTTGCATCTTTTTATATCTAACAATAATGTCTTGGATTGTCGTATCCCATGCATGTCCTAAATGTAATTTACCAGTAACATTTGGTGGCGGTATAACAATAGAAAAAGGTTCTTTGGTTTTATCACCACTATTAAAGTAGCCTTTTTTCTTCCAAGTTTCATATTTGCCATGTTCTACAGTGGCTGGATCGTATCTTTTATCTAGCATAAGTTTCTCCTTTAGAAAAAATAAAAACGTCCTTATCTAAGGACGCTATTCGCGCGGTACCACCTTAGTTCTAGAACTATGTTCTAGCACTTCGTTAGATTAGTTACGTTAATCACTCGATTCCTCCTAAGCGACCCTTCACCAGCCTTCTAGCTAAACTTGCACCTACATTAGCTCTCTAATATAGAAGGGTTTGGTTACTTCTTCTTATTCAACGGACGTAGTTATTATAAATATATAGAATAAATAAGAAAAGAATTATTTTTCAATGAGATAAGTGTTTTTAACGAGGTCTTTTAAGACAATAATTCCTTCTATCGGCTCGTTAGCTTTTCCAGACTTAGTAACAAATACCATATTTAACTTTTTATTTTCGTTATAGGCATTAATGAATAAGTCATCAATATCTTCTTCTTTCATATTTTTAGGAATAAAAGCATATGTTTCAAAGTGATGTTTATTCAAAGGATAATACGTTTCAAAATCTTTTAAAGTCAATTTTGATAAATCAGCATTATAATTGGCTTCTAGATACATGAATAAGACATTAGGAGAAAATACACCTCTAATTAAATTTTGATGATTTATTATTGGAATTTGAGAGTGTCCCATTTTTTTCATAGTAGAGATAATTTTATCAATCGTTTCACTTGCATCAATTTTTAAACAATAAATATCTTTTAAAGGAGTATATATATCTTTAGCGGTTTGAGGATTGGTAAAAAATGCCACTAATTCTTCTAAAAATTTAATGGTCTCATCGGTAATCTCAATGAGATTATCACTATTCATATCTAATTCATGAATAAGGTTATTTCTAATCACCCTAATCATGTTAAGTTTCTTAGCAATTTTAATATAACTGCCTTTACCTGTACGATTTAGATCGTTACACGCTCTTACAATAACAGATATCGTTCTATCATTTATATGATAGTATGCACGTAATAAATCATCCAAATCATTATATAAACTTAAAAAACGTTCTGAGTTATTCATAAAATTACCTTCTCTATTTTTATTTATACCATATTTTTTTATAAAATTCGCATTTTGATGTGTATATATAAATAGGGGCATCCTCATTAGGAGGTGTACAAAGTGTACAACCAAAGTATACCCTTGCAAAAGAAAGGAAATATTTTAGGAATCGAGCGAGAATCCTCGGTTATTCAATTGCCGAGATGTAAGCGAGTCAAAAAATTGAGCATATGCAAGAATATTATTTTCAAAGAAAATAAAATATACATTTTTAATACTACATGTTATAATATTGTTAAGGAAAAAAGATGCAGTTAACTAAAAAGTTTATTTTTAAAACAAACACAACTGAAGCAATTATATTAGGCCACTTGATCTATTCAGCTTCTAAACTTTTTAATGTTGGTAATTATGAAAGAAAAGAATATAGATCTCTTGGATTAGAAAAAGAGCCAAGTTGGTATGATCAAAAGAAGAATTTAAAGAATAATATTTGGTATAAAAATCTTCCTTCTCAAACTGCTCAAGATGTTTTAAAAACATTGGATGAATCATGGAAAAGCTATCATACACTTAAATATAAATATGATAACGGGAAGAAATTATCAGGCGAACCTAAAGCTCCATATTATAAAAAAGATGGAAGCCACACTAATATCACTTACTTAAATAATGGCTTTAAGTTAATTCAAAATAAGATTAGATTTGCCATTCCAAAAGCAATGAAAGAACACTTATTTAATAAGTTTAAAATTGATTCAGAATTTTTCTAT
>JAZLFA010000004.1:0-4174 GCA_045615545.1 Bacilli bacterium
TTTTATAGTGTTTACCAATATCACTACTATTACTAACCGGATTATATGATCCATAGTATTTATCTAATGTATCGATAAATGGCGTTGATAACTCTACATACGGTAAATCTTTGCTTATTGGGTCATTAAGCATAGTACAGTATTTATTACCTTGTTCATCATATTCAAAATCAAATAAATATAAGTGTGTATCATATTGTTTGTCATATAAGACAACAGATATAATTCCTTTAGAATACGATGATGTATCAATTAAATCTATATATTCTTTAATGTTCATGTTTTTCTTCCTCCAATTGCTCATAATAAGCTTTAAGTCTATATGACTTTCCTGAGATAGATATAATATGAGAATGATGTAGTAATCTATCTAGGATAGCGCTAGCTATCACAGGATCTTTAAACACTTCATCCCACTTGTTGAAATTGATGTTAGTTGTAATAATTGTTGATTTCTTTTCATATCTTCTATCGATTAATTGAAAGAAAAGATTTGCGTCTTCTTGATCTATTGGCAGATAACCAATTTCGTCAATTATTAAGACACCATAGCTTGCGAAGTGTTTTAATCTAGAATCTAACCTATTTTCAAGTTGCGCTCTTTTAAGTTGAAGAATTAAATCACTACACTTAATAAAGTATGTTGATATTCTTTTCTTGGCTGCAGTAATACCAATTGATGTAGCTAAGTGGGTTTTACCTACACCACTATTACCTAAAAAGATGATGTTTTCTTTGTTGTCGAAAAATCTTAAGGTTTCTAAATCTAAGATTTGTTCTTTATTGATGTTTTCTTGATATGAGAAATCAAAATCTTTTAATTCTTTAGTGTGAGGAAAGTTTCCAACTTTCACCATTGCGTTAATCATGTTTCTTTCTCTTAAATCAATCTGATAATTAGTTAGTTTTATTAATCCTTCAGTAAAAGAAACATTGTTTGAATTAATGAAATCAATTGTTTCATCTAAATGATTATTCATTTCTTCTAGTTTCAAATAACTTAGATTATTCTTTAGCTGTTCGTGCTGCGTTATCATATCTTTCTCCTATAAGTTTTAAGTTTTCTTTAGCTATATCAGCTATTTTGTCATCGCTAAAAGGCAATGTTTTCTTGATATCAGCGATATAATGGTCAAATTGATAATTAAGCTTATTTTCAGAAATGTTATGAATAGCCACTTCCTTAGTGCTAGAATGTAAGTGAAGCCTGTTGTCATAAATCTGTAATTTCAAAGTCTTGCCTATATATTCTGGTGGTACAGAATAGAAGTTAGACTTATATGAAATTAAAGCTTGATTATTTACTTTGACACTCTTGGTTTCAATTCTGTAATAACTTCTTATCGTGCTGCCAGGCAATTGATTTAAGAAGTTTTTTTCTTTTTTGAAACCCATGATTGGAATCATGTTATATGAATCGTGATATCTATTGTTTTCTCTATCATTAATTTCTTGAAGTTTTTTATTAAGTTCGTCATAGGTTAAATCACCACTGTATGCTTTAAGTTCTTCTAGTATTTTCATAGGTGACTCTACTTTTGATTTTGTTTCTGGCCTAGCCGCAATACATGGTTTAGTAATAAAACCAAAATCATCAGCGAATTGTTTAAACTTATTATTGATTACACCTTGTGTGTATTCGGTTCTAGGCTCATCCATTACAGTTTTCATATTATCCGTAAGAATTTCTGGAGGAACGCCACCAAAGGTCTCAAATGCTTCTAATAAGAAATTAAAGAGAATATCCTGTGTTTTATTGATTGATAAACGATACACTCTAAATCTTGAATAAGAAAGAAGTAGAACAAATATATTGATGATAATTTTTTCACCATCTTTTAATGTGAATTCTATACTTTCTTTCCAATCGAGTTGTGCTTGTTTACCAGCTTCTGTTTCAAAACGCATAATTGCAGGAGATGAAACAGATGCTTTCTTGTTTTTGAAATAATTATTAAACTCCGGATGTTTAATAATGTAGTATCTAAAATTACTCTGACTACAGGACAAGCCATTATTGTCTTTTAGATACTGCCAAAGAACTCTTTTAAAAGAAAATGTTTTTTCAGGATTTTCTAATAGTTCTTTGATTATTTCATAATAGTCGTCGATTGTACTAGATTTGTTTCTTGTGAGTTTTCTTTCATAACCATTAATATATTTATCAATGGTTTTCCAATCGCAATCAAATTCTCTAGCCAATTCGCTCTTATTAACCTTTAAGTTACTATTATCAATTAAAGGTTTTAACTTATGTAGATCATCCAAAGAATTTACCTCCAAATTGGTGATCAGCTCATATTTGATAAGCATGTATACCTCCTTATCAAAATGATAAACCAATCACTAACTATGGAAAGTTATATTCACGAAATTCTCCATATTTATATTCACATAATTAATTAAATAATAATCCTTTAAAGACGAATAGAGTTGGACTATTCGTCTTTTATTTTCATACAATTGAATCTTGTCTTTTTATGCAGTTATGAAGATAGACATTAAAGAACTTTTCGGTAGTGAATCGAGGAAGAACTGCACACAAAATCACTCGGCATCGAAACTTTACTGGATTTGTAAGACCTTGCCGTTAGCCCAGAAACGAGAGACTGGGACAACAACTTCTCGGGGTGGAAGTCCTTAATGGGTTTCATTCGTAAAGGCACTCGGCAAAGCAACGGGGACGGTGCTCTCCAACGGTTGAATGAAAAAATAAATCCAGTATAAACAATGTTTGTAGTTTCCCTATTTTGTCGATAGGGGAACTGCGTTCAAATTGCTTCTACAAAGAAAACAGCGAGTTTTTCTTCAAAGGTAATTTGAACTAACAATCTTCTTAAGCGTTTATAGTTCTACACGAAGTGTGGTAGTATAAACGCTTATCAATAAATGATAATATATTAATAGAAAGAGGAATTGAATATGAATAAAATTATTAAGTATTTATTATTATTAACAATTTCAATTAGTTTAATAGGCTGTTCAAGTAATAAATCTATTACTAATGAGCAAGACATTAAACAAGAAGAACAAGTTGAAGAAACAAATAACTCTGTAACAGTTAATATAACACCCAATGTTAAATTAATCTATGATAAAGATTTAAAAGTAGTCGAAGTAGTTGAACTTGATGACAGTGCAACACAAACTTGGTCAGACTTAAATTTAGTTGGCAAAAAGCTTTCAGAAGCAATTAGTTTACTATTGGGTCAAGCTAAAGAAAAAGAAGTTATAACTGATAATCAAGTAAAAATTTCGTTGAGCACAGAAGATGTAGAGGCCGAGCAAACCTTAACTGAAACTGTAAATAAATATGTTGACGAAAACAAAGATGTTCAAGTAATTATTAACGAAACAACTATATCTGGCGAAGAAAAGGTTGTAGTTGAAACCCCAGAACCTATTACTGAAGATTCTTATATTGGAATATGGGAAATGGAATCTTGGACAAACCCATCTTATTGGGCAGGTTATGCTGCGCCAAGAGCGTTAGTTCTTTTAAAAGATGGCGTAGGTTTTGAAGCAACCTTTTCAGTAGAAGATAATTGCCCATGGTCAAGTACATTTAATTGGACTGAAACTGATTTATCTTATACTCATGGTGGTTCATTATTTAATCATTCGAACGGTATCATTAATAATCACGCAACAATTGATTTAAAAAATGGCAAATTAGTTCAAACTTTGTCCGAAAATGAAATAGTTACTTATCACAAAGTAGATTCTTATACTCCACCCGTTTATAGAGACCCAGCAACTGTTACAGGTCCATCAGCTGGACATTACTATTCTCCGCTTTTTAATGACTTACAAGCAGATTACAACGGAATAGTTACATTTTTATCATATTAGCAGATTTTAAAAACAAGCCGGATAAAACCGGCTTTTTTGTTTAAAAAAACATCATTTTTTTATTTTTTCTATATAAATATCTATAATTTAAAGAGGACTTTTTTATATGAAAAAATTAAATCTTTTGTTAACAATTTTATTAAGTTTAAATATATTTACTGTCAATGCCTATAGCAATAATAATGGTTCTATTATCGGAACTTTAAACGGTGTTGAATATTTTGCTGATGGAAATACAGCACCTATAGAAATAAAAAAATTATTTTGCTTCTTTATTATTTGTTAAGTTTAATAAATAATCCGTTGATACTTTATAATGTTT
>JAZLFA010000005.1:0-13629 GCA_045615545.1 Bacilli bacterium
TCTTTCTATTCGTAAATGGGTATGTCCTAACTGTGGTGAAGTTCACGATCGTGATATAAACGCTGCAAAAAACATACTAAACAAAGGATTAGAATTATTAAAGGCTGGGACACAGCCGGTTAGCTCGTTGATACTGGACTAGTTGTAGTCCTTGAGCGAGAAGCCCCACTTCAAATCACTTGTGATTAAGTGGTGGGAGTATGTCACTATTTAAAATGTGTATTATTGTAAACCTTTTAATAATTCAATTGATTGTATTTACTATTCCCATAAATACAGGTATGTTCATAGAAGTAATCACAAAGCCAAAAGCTTTATCAACAACAAATTCTTGTCTTATTGTTTCACGTTCATCTTCTTTTTGAACAGCACCAGAAATTGTCATTGCGGTTATGGAAGCCCCTTCAATTCCTGATCTATTTACATCAATTTTGTTCACGTGCAAGATGTCGTCACACCATATAGGTTGATCTGTTAACTTTGTGAAATCGCATCTTGAGGTAAATAAGTCTTTTATACCGAGCCTATATATTTCTTCCGCAATTGATACGTTATTTTCGATATTAAATGAAGGGAATAAGCATCGTGTTTCATAATAATAGTTTTCGTTTGTACTAGTAGAGTAATCATACGATAGAACATCAAGCACATTTTTCTTAATCATTACTTCTGCAATATTTTTATTTTCATTAGGAAGAATGAAATAACAGCCAATAGTGTTGGTGGTGTCATTTATGACAAATGAAGAACAATCTTCATTGGTAAATATTGTTTGCTCAATAGTATCAAAACAATTCAATTTTGTTTTTCTGACAGTTTTATCGTTATTGGTAAAAACGTGTTCGTTAGGAGTCTGAGATAATTCATTTCCTTCTTCATTCCAAAGAGCCTTCAAATAATATGATGATATTAGCGTAAAATAAGTTTCTGAACCAAATGAGAAATCTGGATTCAAAAATCCATTTGTATTTTTAAAACAATAATCGTTTATTTTTTTGCTGCTTTCTTTTGCATTATTTTTAAAGTCGGTTTTATATGACGAAACATAGCATTCATCTGCTAAATGATCGACACAATCTTGTTTATACGATATATTGCTATCAATCCAAATAGAATCATCCAATATTTGAGCGAGTTGGTATTGATTCGGCAAATTATCATATTGAATTGCTTTGTCGTAATTAAAGGCTTTATGCAAAGTTTCTTTAGAAAGATTGTTGTAACTACCTATTAAGTAATCTAGCTCGGCTTTGGTATTGCCATTTGTACATTCTTTGGCAAAACTTAAACATTCATATACAGTTAAAGGTGATAATAGTACATTATTATTTCCTTTGTTTTCTTTATCAAAATATTGACCCATGAAATCACAAGCAAATTGATTAAAGCTTACCGAAAACGATTTTAGCGATTGGGTTTCGTTTTTAGTAAGAGAATTTGATTGTAATTTTTTTGCGTTCTTTAAAACACCTTCAAAACAAGCTGGGCCACTACATGATGCTAAAAATATAGGTAGAAGTAATAAAGTAATTTTTCTCATATTTGCGTCCTCGATTCAAAGCAAGTATATCACTAGCCATCATTAAATAAGTGCAACTAAAAGATTTTTTTGTCGCATAAAATCATTTTTAATTAAATTGTTAGAAAAATTTTGTTAATGGGCTTTTGTGTAGTGAATCTCAAAATCAATATCTTCTTGAGAAGAAGTCACTTTAAATAATATTTCACTGTTACTTTCTTTTGAAGGAAGTAAAGTGCCTTTATATAATTTTGTTTCATTTGATAAGTTTATAAAGTACTGGTTTCGATCTAAATCAATCAATTCATATTTAAAATCTTTTAAAGCGTTGATATTAAAAATCACAAAGCAATGTAATTTATTGCTTGGATCCTCAATTTCAATCATTTGATTAGAATTTGATTGTGGTTTTGTTTCGTTGATTATTATTGAGTCTGTGTCTTTGAATGTAAAAGAACCAGTTTTCCCGTGGCAAGATGAAAACATAAAAGTTCCAAACTGCAATTTAGACACTGGTGGTTCGCCATAGGAATATATTTCTGTATTGCTTGATTTTGAAGGCATAATCGTTGATGAAGGGTTAGGTGCTTTTGGTTTAAATAACTCTGGGCATGATAAATAAACAATTAGAAAAGCAGCAGTAGCAGTAGCGAGAGTGGATAAAGAAATTGCTAAAATTTTGCGTTTCTTTTTCTTAACGGAGTATTGCTTCCAATTAATTTTGTTTTCGATTTTTTTAAATGATAAGTCAGTTTTTGGGTACGAAGAATCTATAAGTTCTTTTATCTTTCTTTCTTCTTTCTTCATTATTTGATTTCCCCTTTCATTTTGGTTTTAATTTTATCAATTGCCCTTTTATATTTACCGGAAATAGAAAACACTGTTGAGTTTCGTATTTTAGCAATTTCGCGGAATTTCATGTTAAGTTCAATGTGTAAGACAATAATTTCGATTTCTTCATCGGAAAGAAAGGTTGAAAATTGTTTAAGCATTTTTTTATAATCAATATCCAATGCTTCTTCAACGTTCTCAAAGTATGTTTCATCGTTAAATTCTACTATCTTTTCATACTCTTGTTTTTTCCGATAAGAAATATAACGCGCACTGTTTACTAAATAATATTTAGCGTTTTTAAGATTGTGTAATTCGCTTAGTTTGTTAAAAAATGAGATAAATGTTTCGCTAATAACATCTTCAGCATCTTCTTTGTTTTCCAATATATCGAAAGCAACATGAAAGATTAATTTGGAATATTTTATGTATATATTTTCACAACAACGTTTTATTAATTTGCTATCGCCATTTTTTAGCGCTTTTCTTAGTTCTGTTTCTTCGTTCATACGCATATTAATTTTAAAGTATTACCATCAGCATAAAAATATTAAACAAAGTAGAGTGGACAAATTATTGAATATCAATAATAATTAACATCTAATTTATTACTCTCTAGATTAAGTTTTGGTTGCATCTTAATTTGAGCTCATACGTTTATACTTTGCTGATACAATTGTGATTCCTTGCTTATTTTATGTTAAAGCCATAAAATATCACTTATGGGTAAATTAGAGATTTTAGCTCCTGTTGGAGATTTTGAAAGATTAAAAACTGCCGTTTATTTCGGTGCTGATGCAGTTTATTTTGCAGGCAAACGTTATGGTTTGCGTGCTTTTAGCAGTAATTTTGAAATTGATGAAATTAAACAAGCAGTTACTTTTGCCCATGCCCATAACGTAAAAGTTTATATCACCGTTAATATATTGGCACACAATACCGACTTTGTCGGGCTTCTTGATTATTTAAAATATTTAGAATCTTGTTCTGTTGATGGTGTCATAGTTTCTGATCTTGGAATTGCTAATATGGTTGTGAACAATACTAAACTTGAGTTACATGTTTCCACTCAAGCTAATATTACCAATGTTGAAAGCGCTAAAGTATGGGTTAAGATGGGTGCTAAACGCTTAGTTCTAGCAAGAGAGCTTTCTATAGAAGAAGTAAAACAAATTAAAGAAGCGGTGGGAGAAGATATTGATATTGAATGTTTCTGTCATGGCGCAATGTGTATTTCATATTCCGGTAGATGCTTGTTATCAAACTATTTTGTTGGAAGGGATTCTAATCGTGGAGCGTGCGCACAACCTTGTAGATGGAATTATGCTCTTAAATCAATGTATAAAGAATCTCCTGTTGAAGGGGAATTTCCAATTCAAGAAGATGAAAGAGGAACTTATATCTTAAATAGCAAGGATATGTGTTTAATTGAACATTTAAAAGAACTCATTGATGCTGGTGTAACTAGTTTTAAGATTGAGGGAAGAATGAAATCCCCATATTACGTTGCTACCACAGTAAATGCTTATCGCAGAGCGATTGATAATATCATTAACAATAGATTGCCTGATTTTGATTATGTTGAAGAATTAAAGAAATCTTCACATCGAAATTTTACTACTGGATTTTATTTTCATAGTGACAATAAAACATTTTTAGAAGATGCCACTCCAATTCAAAGTCATGAATTTGTTGCTATTGTATTAAATGATATGAAAGATGGATATGTTTTAGTGGAGGAAAGAAATAAGTTTGTTAATGGTGATGAACTTGAAGTTCTTTCACCAAACAACACCTTTAATAAAAAGATTAGTATTACTGAAATGAAAGATGAAAAAGGTAATGTGATTGATGTTGCAAATAAGGCACAACAAAAAGTTTATATAAAAACCGATCTGCCTTTAAAAGAAAACGACATTTTAAGGAAAAAAGTGGGGATTTAGTATGGAAAATGCGGTAAAAAAACAAAAATTAAGTGATAATAAAATTTTTCGTTGGACTGTAATTATTATATGTGCTGCCCTATGTTTGTTTTCTAGATTTATTCCAAGTTTTGCTGGTTTAAGCCAAGATGCTATTGGTGTGCTGGGAATCTTCTTAGGATCTATTATTTTGTGGCTTACTATTGGTATAGATTGGCCAAGTTTATTATGTATTTTTTCATTGGGTTTTATCTCGACATTAGGATTTAGCAAAGTCTTATCTAGCTCGTTTGGTAATGCGACTTTTGTGTTCTTATTATTTACTTTTATTTGTACTTATGCACTAAGTAAAACTTCTTTGATTAAAAGAGTAGCTATTGCGTTTGTGGATAATAAACTTGCTAAGAAAAGTGGTAAAGGATTTATCTGTTTATTCCTGTTAGCGGTTTTAGTCCTCGGATTATTTATTTCCCCGTCAGTATTATTTGTTATTATTCTTCCAATATTAGAAGAAATATTTAAATTAGCAGGAATTGATAAAGAAGATAAAGCCGCTAAGGTCTTGATGATGGGTTTAGGATTTACTGTTTCTATCAGTAGTGGTATGACTCCAATTGCACACGTCTTTCCAGTTTTAGCTATGAATGCCGCTGGAGTTGATGTTTCCGCAGCAGTTTACATGGGTTTTGCTATTCCTGCTGGTTTAGTGCTCTTTGGACTGATGTTATTGATATTCTTTTTAATTTTGCGTCCAGATGTATCTAAACTTAAAAATGTTGATGTCAGTAAGATTAAAAATGAATTACCACCAGTTGACAAGAAAGACATTATTACTCTAGTAATATTTGTGCTCGTTATCTTATTATGGATTATTCCAAGCTTCTTCAAGAACGCCGCTCCTGATTTTTATAATGCTATTAATCAATATGGTACAGCTATGCCACCTTTACTTGGCACAATTCTCCTTTGTGTTATTAGAGTAAAAGATAAACCACTTATTAATATTACTGATGCCTTAAAAAATGGTGTTCCTTGGAGCGCACTATTAATGTGTGCTGCCACACTTGTTCTTGGCGTTGCTATGACTGATAACAATATTGGTCTAAGTGCTTGGTTACAAGAAAAGTTAGGTGGTTCATTAGCAGGTTTACCAGCATTCTTATTGTTATTCATCTTTGCTTTATGGGCTGCTTTACAAACAAATGTATCAAGCAACATGGTTACCGCAACATTAGTTGCTACTGTTGCAGCCGCCATTATTAGAAGTACTGGTGTTGATTTAAATGTTGGGGCTGTAGCGTGTATTATTGGTATGTTAGCAAGCTTTGCATTTGCTACTCCCCCATCAATGCCACATATTGCCATTGTAGCGGGTAGCGATTATTGTTCGACAAAAGATGTTTTAATATATGGATCACTTTTAATGGTGGTTTCTATTTTAGTAGCAATGGCTACTTACCCACTTGCTGCCATCATGATCTAAGGAGTTTAATTATGGATACATTAGTAAAATGTAGAAAGAAAATCGATAAAATCGATTCGAAGATTATCAAACTTTACGAACAACGTATGCGTGTTGTTAAAGAAGTGACAGAATATAAGGTCAGTCATGATTTACCTGTATTAGATGCTAGTAGGGAAGCTAAAATGCTTGAAAAAAATCTTAAAAAGATTACGAATGAAGAATTTAAAGAATATTATCCTGATGTACTTAATGGATATTTAAGTGCTTCCAAGAAGATGCAAGGAAAAATAATTAAAAAATAACCATGTTATATTTTGATGTAATTGAATGGATTAGAAACTATCTTGATAACATGTTTGGTATCAGCATACTAAACACGCCTCAAGGTGTTTTGAACTTTGTCAGTTCCACGATTTTGGTTTTGCTTGGATTTTTTCAAGCCTACAAAGTTGTCTATTTAATTATTGGTATATTTAGAAAACATCGTACTTTTACTCCAAAACAAGAAAAGAAAAAATATGCTTTTGTCATCGCGGCAAAAAATGAAGAATGTGTCATTGGTAATTTGATTGATTCAATTTTTGAACAAGATTATCCTAAAGAATTAATTGATATTTTTGTTGTCGCGGATAATTGCACTGATAAAACTGTCGAAGTACTTAAAAGTAAAAAGGTAAAATATTATGAAAGAAACGAACCAAACACCAAACTTCATAGAAAAGGCTATGCGCTTGAATTTTTATTTAATGAAATGAAAAACAGTAGTGTGGATATTGAACATGACTTTGATGGATATGTTGTTGTTGATGCTGATAATGTTCTAACTAAGACCTATTTAAGTAAAATGAATGACGCTTTCCTTGGTGGATACGATGCAGTTACACCTTATAGAAATAGTAAAAATGTTGCTTCAACTGTTTGGAGTTTCCAAAGTGGACTTAACTGGAGCAGAGTGAATATCTGTGATAACCGTCCACGTGGTTTTATTGGCTCTTCAGGATGCCTTACTGGGACTGGCTTTATCATTAAGTCAACTTATCTAAAAGATGGCTGGAAATGGCACTTATTAACCGAAGATAGCGAACTCACTACTGACTTAATCGCCGCAGATAAAAAAATTATGTATGTTGATGAAGCCGAAATATATGATGAACAGCCAAATACATTTAAGATGATGTTCCGCCAAAGAATAAGATGGCAAAAGGGAAATTTTGTTGTCTTCTTCAAGAAGTGGGGAAAATTATTTGTTAGTTTTATTAAACATCCTACCTGGAGTAAATTCGATCAATTAGTTTCCATCTTTCCTAAAGAATTTGTTAATTTTACCACCAACTTCCTATATCAAATTTTATCTTTAATATTATTCCTTGTTATTGGCAGTCAATCATATAACTGGAATAGTTTTGTTACTTATATTATTACTTTCTTTGTAGGTGGATATGTTTCGAGTTTAGTACTTGTTATTATTTACTATATTGTCGATATTAAAAGACTACACATCTCATTTCCTAAAGCGGTATTAAATATTTTGTTATTCCCATTTTATGATATGTTTGCGTTCATATTTGTTTATGGTGGATTATTTTCTAAGAGCAAATGGAAACATATTGATCACTATGATGCAATTACTGCTGATCAAATTGAGCAGGAAAATAGCGATTTAAAAAATCGCTTTGCTAAAAAACCAAAAGAGAAAAAGAAATAGGATATACTATTATACATATGAAACTTTCAATCATTATTCCTTGTTATAACGAAAGTAAGGACATTAAAAATAAAGTCCAAGATTTTGTTATACCTTTTCTAAAGGAGAATAATTTTGATTATGAACTGATACTAGTTAATGATGGTAGTAAAGACAACACAAAAGAAGTAATAACTTCTATTCCAGGAGTTATCGCTACTGGATATGATATCAATCGCGGAAAAGGTGGCGCAGTTAAATGTGGCATTGAAAACAGTAGTGGGGATTACATTTGTTTTATGGATGCTGATTTATCAACTGATCTTAAAGCATTTAATGACGCTATTCCGTTATTAGATAAATATGATATTGTTATTGGTTCACGCCATATGAAAGAATCAGTATTACCAATTAAAGCACCATTAAAAAGAAGAATATTATCTAAAGGTTGCCATTTTGTTGTAAATACTAAATTTGGTTTTAAATATAAAGATACACAATGTGGATTTAAGATTTTTAAATCTAACATTGCTAAAGCAATCGCAGAGAAACAAATTATCAATAAATTCGCATTTGATGTTGAATATCTATATATTGCTAAACTTAATAATATCTCAGTTATTGAGATGCCTGTAACCTGGAGAGATGATCGCGGAAGCACAGTTTCTCCGATTAAAAGTTCATTAAAATTCTTCTCTGATTTACGCAAAATTAAAAAGAATAAGAAAAATTACTTATTCAAGTAGTTGAAAAATGTATCGCGCTTTGGTAGTATTATTAAGCGCTTGGACACTTAGTTCAGCGGGAGAACGCTTCCTTCACACGGAAGAGGTCACAGGTTCGATCCCTGTAGTGTCCACCACTACAAAGTCGATATATATGCCGTCTTAGCTCAATTGGCAGAGCAACTGATTTGTAATCAGTAGGTTGTTGGTTCGATTCCGATAGACGGCACCATTAGAATAATAACAGGATATTTATCCTGTTTTTTCTTAAAGTGCAAGTTGCACTTAGGAATTGCACTTTGGGAAAAATATATTTCTAATATAAGTATGAAAAACAATAAGAAAAATAGGTATATTATTGAAACAGGAATTGGTTTACAAGAAGTTGATCAACTTAAGAACTCGTCGTATTTTGTGACATACTAGTACCACCACTTAATCATAAATGATTTGAAGCGGGGGCTTATTCTTTGTTAAATTATTAAGGAGAAAACAATGTTACTTCGATTAACAAAAAAAGAAGAAATTGAAATCATAACAAACATATCTATTGATGCATTTCATAGTGATGTTTTAATTGGACTTGATTCTAATGATGGACCACCAGAATATGATTCTATTACGTGGCACAAACAAATGCAGAACGAGAAACATTTGTATACATATTTAAATGACGATGGGATTATTGTTGGTGGGGCGATATTATTCGCTTCAACTAGTGAGTTATATATTGGAAGAATTTTTATATCTCCTCAGTATCATAAAAAAGGTTATGGCATTAGCCTAATGAATGACATAGAAGATATGTTTTCATTTGTTAAAAAATTTAAATTAGATACACCAATCAATAACGTAAGAACTAATTCTTTTTATAAGAAATTAGATTATATCCAATCTGGTTTTGATGGTGATTGTGTCGTATACGTTAAAAATAACAAAAAGTAGTGATCCTCTAACAGTGGTTTTATTGCCACTTACTTAAAATGAATTTTTATTTAAATAACAACAAAACAATATAATAATAATTACATGATAAATAAAGGTTGGAACAAATTGCTCTATGATAAGAGATTAGAGTTTTCTCTTTCTTTAAAACAAGCTAGTAAACAGTTATCAATTACTAGGACAACACTTCATTTAATTGAAAATGGTTATTTTAGGCCAACCAAAAAACTTAAACAAAAATTCATTACTACATATGGATTAAAAGAAGATTTCTTTGATGATGACTTATGCTATCCAGTCATGATTAGTGACGAATCATATAAAACATCGTCTAACTTTGTTACCAAATTAACTCATAACATATTTTATAAAATTGGATGTGGCATTCTTACTGCCGGATGTTTAGTCATTGCTATATTAGGTGTTGTTAATAATATTGATACTAAGAACCATATTCCAAGTTTTTATAATGAAACAGTTTTATCTACTAGGGAGTACTTGTTTGAAAACGCTGATGAAGTTACACCTAAAGGTAATGGTTTTAAAGAATATACGATAAATAAAGAAACAATTTCTCTTGATGGAGTGGAAAATGTTTCTTTTACAATGACCGATAACGATCAAGATTTACCAAGTACAAAATTTGACGGAACATTATTTAATCGCGAAGTCGTTCCTTTCTTTGATGAAACTGAACAGATCTTACTGAGATCAAGTTTCTCTCATTCTGTTAAAATTAGAGGAATTATTTATGATGTAGTCTTTAGACATAATCTTAAACAAATTGCTTCATGTACTGTCGCGGAACGAAACGGCGAATATATTTATTCGTTTGTAAAAATATATGATAATGGTGAACTTGTTATGCTTGAAAATGGTGATCCAAGAATCGAACAAGTTTCCTCTTTGTTTATAAAACACGCGAATATATATAAGCAAAAATTGAATTCATTATTTGAAAGTAGAGAAGGACTTAATGTTGGCTATTACCAATTTATTGATTCTTTAGTTATTGGTAATCAAAGTGTTCAAGGAAAAACAATTTCCAACTCATGTTTAATGATTTTCGGCATTATTTTCTCAACTCTATTCTTTGCTTTATTGTTCTTATTTATATTTAAGCGTGGTCCAATCATTGACAAAGTTGGCGAGGACGCAAGTGAAGATACATCATTAAAACAAGAGGTTGTGGAGTTTAATAAAACGCCACTAAAACGAAACTGGAAACTGTTTCCCGTGATTCCAGGATCATTTATCCGAATTGCTTCATGTATCATGATTTTTATCGCCTCAATTGGCACTTATTTGTTATTTCAAAACATTGTAAATATTAATGTTGCTCAATCAATTGATTTGATTGATAAAAATAAGATGTTTTCCTTATTCCTTGTCATTGCTTTTATATTGTTACTATTTACCAAAAACGATTTGGTACAAGAAAAGAAAGATTATTTCTTAACGAATTATTTTTACTTCTTCTCGGGCCTTGCTTTATATCTACTGGTGATCGCTTTATCAAGACTTTCTGTTGTGGACACTACAATTAGGGGTTCAATTGAAAACATTATCGTTAATGTTCTTCCTGGAAACTTCCTATGGGGCTTCCTTGCGTTTAATATGGCGGTTTTCTTACTATTCTATCGTCCTGCTAGTTATGGGAATGACCAAGAGAAATTATTTAAATTTAGATTATGGGCAATTCTTCCAATCGCCTATTTAATTGCCTCATTAGTAATTACCCTTGTTCAAGATTTCAATGGAAATGTATTCCCGGTTTGGCTCTCATTCTTATTCTTTAACAAAGCAACATATTTGATCATCTTTGTTTTACTTTATACATTGTTCTGCTTCTTCTATAAGAGATACACAATCAAAAAGTTTGGCATTGATAATGCGTTACTTTATCAAAGAGGCAATAAATACTATTTGGTTAGAAATATTGTTGCTTCTTTAATCATTCTCGCTATCGGTATATTTGAGATTATCGCTCTTAATTGCTTCCCTGATAATCCAGCTGGTTTTGGTAAAAATGTTTTAATTTTAATTGCTATTCCATTCGTGCTTCTATATCACCCACATCACGGTAAAAGAGATAGTAAAACTGAGTGGGGTATCACGATATTCTATGGCCTTGCTAATGTAGTGGGAATTTGTTTAATTGTGCTATCAGTTCTTGGCTATATTATTAGGTTCTTTTAAAAACAAAGATATACATTGATTGATTTATCAATCTTGCTATATTATTCTTGCTAATTTGCATTATTTTGTATTAGAATTAACAAGCCAAATGCGGTTATGGCGGAACTGGCAGACGCGCTAGACTTAGGATCTAGTGGGGTGACCCATACAGGTTCGATTCCTGCTAACCGCACCATCACACTAAACCGAGGCACTTTTCTTAAAAAGGTGCCTTTTTTGTTACTTTTTTAGCAAAAATCGCTATTTTTCATTATTATGTTTTTATATTTTTGAACTTTTTCTAAACACTTAAAAAACAGCCTAAATAGGTACCAAATCCTGTCCGCCTGTTTATAAAATCTTAGTTTTTATTATATAAAAGGGATTTTTTATCATTTCTTTTTATATTGTTTGTATCATGCCATCCTTGGTTTAAAAAATAAAAAGAAATTTTTTAAATATTAACTTATAATTAAAATGTCAATTAAAAATTGCTAACAATTGCAGGAGGCTTATTATGAAGAAATTATTAGTAAATATATTTACGGCGTTTCTAGTAATTACTTGTTTGACAAGTTGTGGAAACAATAACAATAAACAATATATAAGCGTTGAAGAAGCTAAAGAATTAGCGGCTGCAGAACTTGATGCTCTCGACCCCACTGATTATGTAGACTGTGAGCTAATAGATTTGAACTTAGAAAATAAAGTTTACCGTGTTGGTGGATCTGATCAAGAGGTAGCATATCTACAAATTTTCTTAGATGCAGTAACTGGAGATGTTATTAAGAGTGATAGCGAATCGCTAAGATGCGGAAAATATCAGGGATATGAGAAAGTACATCTATCTCTTGATGAAATAAAACAAATTATTTATGAAAAACTTCCGGGTACCAGTGATTTAAATATTTATAATTGTTATTTTGAGCTTGATGATGATGAAGATGATAAACCACTTTATTACGCAGAAGTAATTACAAGTGATAGCGTTCATGATTTAACCTTAGATGGAGTAACTGGTGAGGTTCTTGAGGATTATTTCAAAGATGACGCTTATCAAAGCGAATTAAATGAATTTAAAGAAGAATTTGCTGAATATCTTCCTGAAAATCGTTTTGCCGATGCAAATGGTCAAAGACCAGTTTGGTTATTAGCCCATCACTGTAATGATGATTATACTAAAAGAGGCAAAATAAAAGAAAATCGTTATAGAGATGTCTATAAAGGAATTAATTCAGGCTGTAATGGGGTAGAAATCGACCTTTCTCACCGTCGTTCTGATAATGAAATTGTCGTTAGACACTTTCCAGAATTAATTGAGCATGCAGAATCATTAGATCAATTTTTGCATCTCCCTGAACTAAATGATGAAAGAATGACGATGGTTTTATATGACATCAAAGATTATAAAAATAATTGGATTGATGAAATGGTAAGAATTACTCATAACTACTATGCTCAAAATCCTGATAATCAAAAGGTTCATTTTATTTATTCTCTTAGCAATCTTAGCAAACTTAAAGTAAAGGGTATTCAAGATCCTTATAAACGCTTTAGAGATATCGCCCCTAAACTTTGGCCAAATGAAGCTTTAGCAATTGATTATGAAAACAATCAAGAAGAAGTTAGAATCATGTTTGATGATATAAAATTCACAAGAGGAGTATTTGGCAACGGTATTTTCAATGGTCGAGCACGTGGAAATATTGAAAGAAGTTGCAAAGCAGCTGTTGTTTTAAGAGATAAAACAGGACCAGGTGAAGACCCATATAGATTCAAGGCAGTTGAAAGTTGGACAGTTGGAAGATTAAAAAATAGAGATTGGGGCTTCTATGAAAGCGTTGGTCTTGAAGAAAGAATTTCTTGGGGCTGCGATATAGTTTTACTTGATGGCTTTAAAGGGCTAAATGATGGTAACTTCAATACTTTCTATGGAAGAGAACTATTTAATGTTAATAAAACTGTTCGTTTAGCAACACGAGCCGATTATCCATTTGGAATTAGACCAGAGATTATTGGTTCGTAGGTAAATTAATTATTCAAGACTCTATTTACTAAAGTGCGGACCAATATCGGAGGGAAATTTTTATCTTTTATTATTGTGATTAATTGTATTATAAATGTATAAATAAAAATGCTTACAAAACCTTTGAAAATTTCTATGCGTTAAATAAAAGTAAAATATTGATAAATAATTGTTATGATATATTACGTTTTAGGAAATGAGCGAGAATCCTAGGTTATTCAATTGCCGAGATGAAAGCGAGCAAAAGTAATTTCTTAAAAGTTATTTTCTTTGAAAATAAATTCCAAATTTCGTGTTAATATGATATAATAAAACTAAGAAATAATATGCTGTT
>JAZLFA010000006.1:0-3309 GCA_045615545.1 Bacilli bacterium
ATCTCAAGGAGTTAGGTTTATAATGGCCGATTCAATGGATAAAAAGTACTCTAATGTTCCTAATTTGAGATTTCCTGAATTTAATAATTTTTGGGATTTTTGCAAGTTATCTGAAATATCAAAGAAATTGGAATATGGTATTGGTGCATCAGCTGTTAGTTTCGATGGAAACCACAGGTATATTAGAATAACTGACATTAGCAACTGGGGAAATAATGAAATAACTTCTCCATCATTTTTGGATAAAACAGCAATTCTAAAAGACAAAGACATATTGTTGGCTAGAACAGGTGCAACAGTTGGAGATTCGTTCATCTACAAAGATGATGGTATTGAATCATATTTTGCAGGTTTTTTAATTAGAGCAAAAATAGAAAAACATAATCCGTATTTTATTTACTATCAACTTAAAACAGATAGATATCACCAATGGGTAAAAATATCATCAGCACGCTCTGGACAACCTGGCATAAACTCAGAACAATATGGATCGTATAAATTAAGCATAACGAGCAGTGAAGAAGAAAATAAAATTGCCTCATTTTTGACTGCAATTGATGAACGAATTAGTACTCAAAATAAAATCATTAGAGATTTAAAAATTCTAATTAAAAGGTTCTTAGATTTTGAGCATAAAACAAATACATCTGAATATGAAAATGTATTATTGAGCAGCATTTTAACTGAATCTAAAATTTTAAACAGAGATAACAATGATGTCTATTCTGTTGCAGTTGAGGATGGTGTTGTTAACCAAGTAGAACATTTAGGACGCTCATTTGCTGCGAAAGACACTTCTAATTATCATGTTGCGAAATACGGTGACATTATTTATACAAAAAGTCCTACAGGTTCTTTTCCTTATGGTATTGTAAAGCAGTCATTTATTAAAAATGATGTTGCAGTATCACCTTTATATGGAATCTATCATCCTAATTCATATCAAATAGGTTTTTACATTCATCATTATTTTTTATATGCAATTAACTGTAATAACTATTTACATCCACTTGTTAATAAAGGTGCAAAAAATACAATGAATATTACTAACACTAGATTTTTACAAGGAAAAATATTAGCCCCAAAAAATATTGAGAGAGTTATAAATATTCACCATTTTTTAGATGCCGTAAACAAAAAACTTGAGAATGAAATAGCAATTAATAATAAGTTATTGGATCAAAAGACTTTTCTTTTAAAAAACCTATTCACTTAAATAAAAAGCTTATTAAGAAGAAACGTTTTCTGTTTGTTAAAAAGTTCCAACCTACTTTTTTCGATTTTTTCTTTTTCGCTTAATGCTGAAAATAGATTAACTATTAACTTTATTTTTTCTATATTTGGAATAGTGATTTCTTTTGGTTCAATTTCCGAAATATAATGTCTTTTGTGTTCCTTGCTTTCAAATGAACAATACTTCAAAAACTCATATGCATACCTGGTAAGAATGGGTTCTTTGGCTCTTAAAATCTTAATGGCAGACGATTTTACTTTAAACGGAAAATCAACATATTTAATATCCATTGTAAAATCATCAAATATAATACATGGTAAGTTTTTATAAATATTGTCATTTTCTTTTGTATATCCAAGAATAAAAGCTTTATTAGCAGTTAAAACTGGAGTCAAATCATTGCTAAAATTTTCATAATCATTTGTTCTAACTAAATATTTTGTTGGCTGTTCAAATGATAAAAAATTTTCAATTTTAGTAGAAGAACAATCGTTATCTAAAAAAATCTGATCTCTAATCTGCTTTATTTGAGATTTTATTTGATTAATGTTTTTATTTTGAGTATTAATTCTTTCTTCAATTAAACTTAAAAAAGAGGCGATTTTGTCTTGCTCAGCCAGCGTACATAATGGTACTTTTAATGAGCCGATTAATGAGAGGTTTAAGCCACCTCTTCCTCCATCACCAGAAGATAATTCGCGTAGCTCATTATAACGAGAGTCGATGTTAAAATATAAAAATAACGGATTTAATATTTTGCAAGGCCAGATAGCTGCAATAGATTGATTTGTGCACAATTCAACATGATTTATCGCAACTGTGCCTCTTGTTTTCCCTTGCCCAGCTAGACCGATTAAAACGCAGTCTTTAGGTAATAATTTAGTTGAAGTATTTTTAAATCCTGATTCAGTTATTCTTCCCGCGACATCATAAATGTGTTTGTTATTTAATTCGCCAGAATTCATCCATTTTATGTTACCGCCCCAGTAAGAGGAAACAGTAGTTTTTGGAGTAGCTCCAGCACTAATGGTGGTAATTGACTTAATTGTTTTCTGTTCCCAAGCATCATTAAAACAAGGAAATCTCAAATTAGGAACATAAGAGACTTATTTACTTGATACTTTTTCTTATTTATAGAATATGTACGACTATAAGGAGGACAAGAAAATATGGTCATTAAAGAAATTTCTCAAATATGGATGAATGACAAAGTCAAGTATGTGAAGCAGAGTTCATTTTCTTCTTATGCTTTACTCTTAATTACTCACATTTACCCTTATTTTGGAGAGAAGGAGCAATTCACTGAAAAAGATGTTCAAGCATTTGTGATGAAGAAAATTGAAGAGGGATACAGTATTTCAACAATTAAACATATTGTGGTGGTGATCAAAATGATTCAAAGATTCGCTGTTAAAAATAAGCTTATGAATCATGAGCCAATTGATGTTGTTTACCCGTTATCAACAAAAGGGAAGGAACTGCAGGTATTAACTAAAAGCGAAGAAAGAAAGCTTCTGGATTATCTAAATAGTCATTTTAGTTTCAAGAATCTAGGTTTAATCATTGCCTTAAGTACCGGCCTTAGAATTGGCGAACTTTGCGCTCTTAAGTGGTGTGATTTTGATATGGAACAGGAAATATTAAAAGTGAGACATACAGTCCGCAGAGCATATTACGTTTCTGAAAATGAAAGACATACCCAAGTTGAAATTGATTCACCTAAAACAATCAGTTCTAATAGAGATATTCCTTTATCAACAGAATTATGTAGAACCATTAAGCCTTTATTGAAAGTTGTTAATGCAACTAATTTTGTAGTATCAAATGAGGCTAAACCAATAGAGCCAAGAAATTATAGAAACTATTTCAAAAGGCTCGTGACAAAGATTGATATTCCCTATTTAAAATTTCATGGTTTAAGACATAGCTTTGCTACTAGATGTATTGAAAGTGATTGCGATTATAAAACTGTATCAGCTGTACTTGGACACGCGAATGTTTCAACTACAATGAATCTTTATGTTCATCCAAATAATGAGCAAAAGAAGAAATGCATTGAGAAAATGCTCAAGAGT
>JAZLFA010000007.1:0-42804 GCA_045615545.1 Bacilli bacterium
TCTAGAAGAGTATGATCGCCAAACCAGTATCCAGGACTAGATTGCTGCTTAAAAACATCCTTTCTGGTTTGGCAAAAATATGATACCACAAAAAGAAAAGCGCTGATGGTTAATCATCAACACTTTGCTTTGTTCGCCTGTTTATTAATTAAAAATTAATTATTTTCCACCAACCATAAGCGTTTTAACAACAACACTTGGAGTTGATACTGCCGATGGAGATATTTTGCTATCTGCACCAACAAGAGTAATATTTTCAAATAGATTTAATAAGTTACCACTTATCGTAATAACATCAAGGGCGTGATCTTTTTTACCGCCTTTAATTAAGAATCCGCTTGATTGTAATGAGAAATTACCTGTTGTTGCATCAAGCCCAGCATGTAAGCCTGATACTTCAGTAATATAAACACCATCACCAATAGCTTTAAACAATTCTTCTTGTGAAAGTTTTCCCGGTTTCATTTCAAGGAACATTGGAGAAACGCCAATTTTTGCTCCACCAGCTCCGTTGCCTGTAGATTTAACGCCTTCTTTAGCAGCGGTTGTTAAATTGTATAAATAGCCTTGTAAAATACCGTTTTTGATAATTAGCTTATTATATGTTGCAACACCTTCGTCATCGAACCATGTGGCATATAATGTTCTAGCTAATGGTTTATCCATAATCGTAACTTTGCTTGATGCTATTTTTTGGCCAACTTTTCCAATGAATAAAGAGGTATGTTTTTGTACTTCTTCACTGCTTGCGCTTGAAATGTATGCGTCAAGCAAGCCAGCAACAACATCTCTATCTAGAACAGCTTTATAATTACCAGACTTACATGGTTCGCCACCAAGTTGAGCGGTTGCACATTCAACAACTTTCTTTGCTAAATCTTTAACGTCGAGTTTTGAATAATCGTTATCAAAGAATAGTTCATAACCAGATTTTACTTGTTCGCCTTCTTTTGCAATTGCTTGTCCAAACATATAGAAATAATTAAGTTTTCTAACAAGTTTTAGGCCATGTGAATTCAATAAAGTGGTTGTGTTCTCGTGCTCAACGTAACTCACCGCTCCTACTTCGCTCACTCTTTTGTCTCCAGAGGCGATTAACTTTTCTAGCTCGTGCATATCTGCAATCTTTTTATCAATTGAAATTCCTGCTAAATCCTTGTTAAATGTTGAGATTTTGTGGTATTTTTCGCTTCCTTTAAAAATAAATGCCGGGTCTTCATCCTCAATAACTTTAGCGTTTTTCACTATTTCTTCAACTAGGTATTTTGCATTGTCTTTGCTCCAAGTTGAAACAAATGATGTACCCATTTTTCCTTTAAATAATCCACGTGCGAAAACGGAAACGCTTTCGTTCTTCTCATAGTTATCGATTTCTCCATGGAAGAGATTCATTGAGAACGCACTTTTGCTAGTGATTCTTAATTCACATTGTTCAATTCCTGCTTCTTTTGCAAGAGTAAAAAATAAATCGTATTTCATTATTTCAATTCTCCTCCGCGTCCACCGACGAACACGTTTTGAACTCTAATTGTTGGTTGTCCAACATTGGTTCTAATTGATCCAGAAGAAGCGCCACACATGCCTTGACCAAATGCTAAATCATTTCCAACCATATCAATGTTCTTTAAAATTTCATAACCCTTACCAATCAAGGTTGCGCCTTTAACTGGTTCGCAAATTTTACCATCTCTAATAATGTATGCTTCGCTACAACCGAAGTTAAATTCACATGTTGTTGGATCAACGGATCCCCCGTTAAAACCAACCGCATATAAACCAAGCTTGGTAGCTTTGATTATTTCTTCAGGAGTAGATTTGCCATTATCAATATATGTGTTACTCATACGAGTAGTTGGGCAATATTTATAGCTTTCCCTACGGCAACTACCGTTTCCTTCTCTGCCCATTCTTCTTCCCGTAAAATCATCAACCATATAATCTTTAAGAATACCACTCTTGATTAATATTCTTTTGGTTCCCGGATTTCCTTCGTCATCTAAGTCAATAGATCCCCATTCTCCAGGAATGGTTGAATCATCAATTGCGGTAACTATTTTGGATGCTACTTGTTCTCCAATTTTGCCTGCAAAAGGTGATAGGTTTTTGCTTACAGCGCTTGCTTCAAGTGGATGGCCGCATGCTTCGTGGAACAAAACGCCGCCCCAACCATTACCAATAACAACTGGCATAACGCCACTAGGACACTCTTTAGCGGAGAGCATTTTGAGTGCAACTTCAGCAGTATGAACAGCCTCTTTTTTAATATCAATTTTCTTTTTAAAGAAATCTATACTTGTTTGTGTGCCTGGTCCGGTAAATGATGTTTCGAATCCGTTTTGATCGGCTGCAACAATCATAAAGGCAACTCTCCCAAATTCGGTATCGCGTTTAAACCATTTCTCTTTGCTGTTAAAAATAGCAACTTCACGATGATGTTCTGCGAAAGAGCCAATTGTTCTAACGATACGTGGATCTTTTAATTCGTTAATTGCGTTTATTCCTTCTTTTAATAAACCGATTTTTTCATTTCTTTCGTGGCTTAAATAACTGTCAACTATAGGATTGCGGTTTTTACCTCTAACCATATCGAGTTTAGTGACAGTTTTAATTCTTTTTCCGTTAAATGATTTTGATAAGTCGGTCGCTAATTTTAATAAACCTTTTTTGCTCAGATCGTTCGTGTAACCATAAACACAACGAGTCTCTTTAAGCAATCTAATACCAACACCACATTGTAATGATGATGTTGAGACGTTAACTTTTCCATTTTCTAATGCTAATGAATAGTAGTTACTATTTTCATAGAAAATCTCAGAATAATCAGCGCCTGTTTCAAGTCCTGCATTAAGGACTTCAATAGCTAATTTTTTACTAATCATAGATAGCCTCCTAATATTTGTTGCTATTTTATCATAACTAATAAGTGTATATATAGAAAATACACAAAAAATGTTATAATCATATAACGATGGAAGAATTTATTCTTAAAGGCAATATAGCTTATAGTGTTTCTAATAGAGAACTTTGTACTTTTAAAGACTCGTTTTTAGTTGTAAAAAATGGAATTTGTAAAGGCGTATTTAAAGAAATACCTAAAGAATTTAGTTCTTTCAAAGTAATTGATTATACAAATAAATTAATTATTCCTGGATTTATTGATTTGCATTTGCATGCCTCTCAATATCAGTTCCGCGGGACAGGAATGGATAAAGAATTAATGGAATGGCTAGATAAATATGCCTATAACGAAGAAAGTAAATTTAATGATTTAAAATACGCAAAAAAATCATATGAAATGTTTGTTAATGAGATTAAATATGGTTTCACAACTAGATTATGTGTTTTTGCTACCTCAAATATGGAAACAACATTAGAATTAATGCAGCAACTAGATGATAGTGGTTTAGTCAGTTATGTTGGACTTGTTGAAATGGATCGTTTATCTCCTGACAGCATTAAACAACCTAGTGTTGAAAAAGCCATTTCAGACACAGAAGAATACATAACAAAATCACAAAAATTTAAATATACAAAGCCAATTATTACGCCAAGATTTTTGCCAAGTTGTACAGACGAACTTATGACAAAACTTTCTTTATTAAGAAAGAAATATAATTTGCCTTCGCAATCTCATTTAGATGAAAATAAAAAAGAGATTGAAATGGTTATGAATTGTGAAAAAGACATTTCTAATTATTCTGAAGGATATATTAAGTTTGATTTATTTGGTAAAGATCATAACTGTATCATGGCCCACTGTGTCTATAACAACGACAAAGAAATTGAGTTATTAAAAGACCGTAATATTTTTGTCGCACATTGTCCAGAATCAAACTTAAATCTTATAAGCGGGATAGCGCCAATATCAAAATATTTGGACAAAGATATTAATGTTGGTTTAGGTAGCGATGTTGCTGCTGGTTCATCATTATCTTTATTAAGAGCAGCAAGGCAGGCTATTCAGGTTAGTAAAATGTATTATCGCTATGTTGATGAAAAAGCGAGAATTTTAGATTGTAAAGATGCCTTTTATATGGCTACTTTGGGTGGCGGAAAATTCTTTGGCAAAGTTGGTTCGTTCTTAGATGGATACGAGTTTGACGCAGTTGTTGTTGATGATTTATCGACTCCATCTTTAAGAGAATTTAACATTGAAGAAAGAATAGAAAGACTACTATACATTGGTGACGAAAGACTAATAGTGGATAAATATTGTCAAGGCCGCAAAGTATATAAAAAAATATAAAAGATAAATCTATATCAAAAATTGATATTTTAAATACATATACTTAATATAGTTATTAACTATTTTTGAAAGGATTTTTTTATGTTAACTTGTTTCACCGTTGCTTCATTAATTAGTTTTTTTAAGTATCTTTTGCTTTTTTGGAAGGCTTTTTCCTATACTGTATATTTCTAATTATTTATGCGACTTCGTTTATATTTATTAGTATTGGAATATTGGTTTCAGGCGCTTCTTCAGAAACGTCTATTGGATTATTCTCTTTCTTTAGTTTGTTAAGTTTATTAAATATGATTTGCTTTTTGAACATAAGAAACAATAACTGTTTTTCTGGTCAAAAAATATTAAGTTATTCCCCGGATGGAACTTATGTCTTTGCGGGTTTCCTTTTTGTTGTTGTCTTTCTAGGGTTTTTAGCCTCAACAATAATTAGTATTGTTAGAAAGATTAAATGTGAATAATTTTATAGAGCAAATTATTTATTGTTAACGTTTGTTTAATTAAAAGGTTATTCATAAAAAAAGATATTTTACTTTAATTTTTTGATGATTATGATATTATCATTAAGCATACTTACTTTGGGTAGATACTACCTAAGGCGGAAGGAGAAAAGAAAATGAAAAAGGGAATTCATCCAGAATACCACCGTTGCAAAGTCACATGCATTAGCTGTGGCGCTACATTCGAAACAGGTTCAACAATGAAAGAAATCAAAGTTGATACATGCGCTAACTGTCATTCATTCTACACAGGCAAACAACGTTATGTTCAAGCTGATGGTAGAATTGATCGTTTCAATCGTAAATACGGAATCAAAACTGAAGAAAAGAAATAAGAAAATAAACTGGAGAAATCCAGTTTTATTTTTTTCTATATATACTATATAATTGATTTGAAATTAAAGGAGGCTCATTTGCCATGGAGAAAAAAAGATTTTATATCACAACTCCGATTTATTATCCGAGCGCTAAACTTCATCTTGGACACGCATACTGTACAACATTAACAGATATTTTTGCCCGTTATAAAAGATTAAGAGGCTTTGAATGTTACTTTTTAACTGGTGCCGATGAACACGGGCAAAAGATTGAACAAAAAGCTAAAGAAGCCGGTGTGACCCCACAAGAATATGTAGATAATATTGTAAAAGGGTTCCACAATCTTTGGGATTTATTACAAATATC
This sequence comes from Bacilli bacterium, assembly GCA_045615545.1. Taxonomy (GTDB): domain Bacteria; phylum Bacillota_I; class Bacilli_A; order RFN20; family CAG-826; genus SIG220. Next base: position 5,428 of record JAZLFA010000007.1, read on the forward strand.
AAACGATGACTTTATTAGAACAACCGAGGAAAGACACACAAAAGTTGTACAAGACATCTTTACCAAAATGCTAAATAATGATGACATTTATTTAGATAAATATAAGGGTTGGTATTGCACACCATGTGAATCATTCTGGACAGAAACTCAAGTTGGTCCAGAACATTTATGCCCAGATTGTGGAAGAGAATGTCAAATTGCAGAAGAAGAAAGTTATTTCTTTAAAACAGGAAAGTATGTTGATAGATTACTTAAATTCTATGAAGAAAATCCAAAATTCTTATATCCAGAATCTCGTAAAAACGAGATGATAAACACTTTTATCAAACCTGGTCTTGATGATTTATGTGTTTCTAGAACATCTTTTTCTTGGGGAATTCAAATTAGAGAAAACCCCAAACATGTTATTTACGTATGGCTTGATGCATTAACAAACTATATAACAGCATTAGGTTACGGAAGTGATAACGAAGATAAATTTAGAAAATTCTGGTCTGATCCAGAATGTGAAATTATTCATATTTTGGGCGCAGATATTACTAGATTCCACGCAATCTATTGGCCAATGTTTTTGATGAGTTTAGGCGAAAGACTACCAGATAGAGAATTTATACATGGTTTACTTATGATGAGGGATAGCAAAATGAGTAAATCAAAAGGCAATGTCGTTGATCCATATCCACTTGTTGAAAGATATGGGGTAGACGCAGTTAGATATTATTTAGCTAGAGAAATTACTTTTGGCAGTGATGGCTCGTTCTCGCCAGAACAATTTGTTGAACGCATTAATATTGATTTGGCTAATTCGTTTGGTAACTTACTAAATAGAACAGTTTCGATGATTATTAAATATTTTGATGGCACTATTCCAGAATATAAAGGGCAAGTAACTGAATTTGATGGTGGACTTGAAGCATTAGTAAAGTCTTCAATCGCTGCTTACGAAAAAGAACTTGATGATTTAAAGATTACTGATGCATTAGTTTATGTAAATGAAATTGTTAATCGCGCAAACAAATACATTGATGAAACGATGCCTTGGGTATTAGCAAAAGATCCAAACAAAACAAACGAACTTGCTTCCGTGATGAACCATTTGGCAAACTCAATTTATGTAGCATCAATGTTATATAAACCTATTCTTGTTACAGCGTCAGATAAAGCCTTTGATCAGTTAGGGGTCCCTACCGATTGTAGAGGTTATGATAATGTATATAAGTTTGGCGTTTTAGGTGGAGGAAAAGTTAATAAAGGCGACCCTCTATTCCCAAGGTTAGATGCTTCAATCGAAGTTCCGTTCATAAAAAAATTGATGGGTGAAAATAATCATTAATTTGATTTATTAAAATAGAAAATATTTGGTGGTCAAAAAATGGCCGCCTTTTATTTTTCTTAAAATTAGAAAAAGTCTAAAAAAACGTAAATGAAAAAAAGTTTTTAAAAAGTTTTTCTCTATTTATTTTGAAAATCACTGATAAATCGTGGATTTTTACTTTAAATTTGCGCGAAAATAGAAAATTCGAAAAAAATAGTGTATTGCTATATTTTGACGTATTTTATAGTATGTGGGTGTAAACAAAGTTAGTTTTTCCTTCATAAAAATCTCGTTTTCCAAGCTTTCTAAATGATTGCGATTCTGTTCCAGGATTAATTAACTTTCACGAAAGAGGATTTGTCCCCAAGGGGATGAATCCCTTTTATTATCATTATTAATTTATATATAATTTACATATATGAAAGTTTTGTTATATTTTGAAAAACCAGAAACAATAAAGACTAGTGGAATTGGTAGAGCAATGAGACATCAAATTGCCGCACTTACTTCTGCCGGCGTTGAATTTACAACCGATCCAAATGACACATATGATTTGGCTCATATTAATACTTATTGGCCAGATAGCAAAAAGTTATTAAAAAAGATTAAGAAAAAACATATTCCAATTGTTATGCACGGTCATTCAACTATTGAAGATTTTAAAGAGTCATTTTCGTGTTGGCCGTTAGTCGCAAAAGTTTGGTACAATCCAAATCTTATGTGGTTCTATTCAAATGCTGACCACATTATTACTCCTACAAATTACTCGAAACGCTTAATTGAGTCCTATAATCTTGGAACTCCTGTCACTTATGTATCTAATGGTATTGATCCAAAAGAATATGCGTATGACGAGGAGAAGATAAAGGCATTTAAAGAAAAATTTAATATTAAAAACGAAAAAGTTGTTATGGGAGTTGGGTTCCCGTTTAATAGAAAAGGACTTAAAGACTTTTTCGCTATTGCTAAAGAAAGACCCAATATTAAATTTATTTGGTTTGGATATTTAAAACCAATATTACAAACGCGCGATATAAGAAAAGCCATTAGGCATAAACCTAATAATGTAATAATGCCTGGCTATATTGATAATTCTATTATTAAAGGATGCTATCGTTACGCAGAATGTATGCTTTTCCCTACGCACGAGGAAACGGAAGGAATAGTTGTGCTTGAAGCTTTAGCCTCTTCTTGCCCCGTTTTAGTAAGAGATATAGGAGTTTATGAGGATTGGCTTCACGACGGCGTAGATTGCTTTAAAGCAAAGAATAACGAAGAATTTTTAGATAAGCTTGATTACATTATGAATAACGATACTAAAAAAATAACTGAGAATGGCTATAAAATAGTGGAAAGTCTATCACTTGATAAAATAGGTTTTATGTTAAAAGAAACCTATCAAAAAGTAATTGATGACTATAAAAGGAAGTAATCTTCCTTTTTTAAAATTAAATATGAAAATAGTGCATGGTACGTGTGTAGATATATCTAGTGAAGGTAAGGGTGTCGTTAAAATTAATAAGGACATCTATTTTGTTAATGGCTTGTTTATTGGAGAAGAGGCCAATATTTTAGTTTTGTATCAGCGAGCTGGAGTCTATTATGGCAAGGTAAAGTCGTTAACAAAAATCTCTCCTAATAGAATCCAACCAAAGTGCAAAGTCTGCACTATTTGTGGTGGGTGTCAGTATCAACAAATAAAATACGAGGAACAATTAAAATATAAAACCAATAGAGTTAAAGAAGCACTTGCAAGAATTGCACATATAAAGGATGTTCATATTGATACATGTATTGGTATGGATGATCCTTATTATTACCGCAACAAATCACAAGTCCCTTTTGGTGTTGATTATAAAGGGAGAGTGGTTTTTGGTTTTTATAAAGAGAATTCCCATGAAATTGTTCCAAATAAAGAATGTGTAATTGAAGACAAAAGATCAGCAAGTATTTTATGGAGCATTAAAGAATTAGCCGAAAGATATAAACTCCCAATTTATAATGAGGACAAAGGTACTGGTTTACTTAGATATGTATTAATTAGAACAAGCATTCATTATGACGAATTAATGGTTGTGCTTGTTACTAGTGAAATGAACTTTCCAGGACAAAGAAATTTTATTAATGATCTAGTTAAAAAACATCCTGAAATTACCACTGTTGTTGAGAACGTAAATTCAAGACACACTAACGTAATTTTGGGTGAAAGAGAAAAGGTGCTTTATGGGAGAGGATTTATTAAAGAAGATATCCTTGGTTTATCCTTTGAAATAAGTGCGTCAAGTTTCTTCCAAATTAATCCAATACAAGTTGAAAAACTCTACAAAACAGCCCTTAATTTCATAGATACTGATAAAAAACAAATAGTTTTAGATGCCTATAGTGGCGTTGGAACAATCGGCTTAATTGCGAGCAAAAACGCTAAAGAAGTTATCTCTGTTGAGTTAAATAAATTTGCACATAAAAACGCAATCGAAAATGCAAAAAGGAATGGCATAAATAATATTAAATTTTATTGTGATGACGCAGGTAATTTTATTGATAACTATAAAGGTGATATTGATGTTGTCATTATGGATCCTCCACGCAAAGGCAGCGACGTAAAATTTCTTAGCAGTGTGATGAATAGAAAAATTAACAATATCGTGTATGTTTCTTGCGATCCTGAAACGCTAGCTAGGGATATTTTATTCTTGTCTAAAGAATATACAATTAAAGACATAAAATTAATTGATATGTTCCCTATGACCAGTCATGTTGAGACAGTTGTATCTCTTATTTATAAGAGATACAGCGAATAGCGAAAAAGTGTCGATTACATCGAAAGAATTTCAATTATAGCGCTTCTATATAGGGGCGTTATTTTTTGATATAAAGTGGCGAAAATAGGCCAAAATACATCTGAACCCTATGGTGAAAGGGTATTGCTTGGAAACATATCAGTTTTTAATGCTCAACAAAGAACGTGTTTGAATACACCTGTATACTATGTTGAAGTTTATTTAATCAAGGGTTTATCGGGACTAATATAATAGAAATTTTTAAATAGTCCTGTTTAAAACCACCTTATCTATGATTTATAAATGAATAGTTTGATGAGAAAAATAGAATAAAAGTTAAAAATTCTTGTTAAACCGAAATTTCAGATATGTCATGGTTCTAGAATATAATTATAAATTCATTCAAAAGTTATAATTGTGCATTAATCGTTATTTAAACAAACCATATTTTTAAAAATCATAAAAGTGGTTTAGTTAACTTGACAATAAGTCATGAATTTAATAAAATACTAACGAGGTAAACAAGATGAAACTTTTTAAAAGAGAAAAATATTTATCAAGAATAAGAGGATTTTACTATCATAATGAGATCATAAAAGTTATTACTGGAACAAGACGCTGCGGTAAATCTAGTTTGATGCACACAATAATGGATGAATTAGTTCATGATGGGGTAGATAAAAATCAGATAATTTATATTAATTTAGATAAAAGAGGTTATAAGAACATTAAAACCGAATCAAAGTTAGAAGAAACAATTGATTTGTTAACAAAAAATCTTAAAGGAAACATTTACCTTTTTATTGACGAAATCCAAAACGTAAAAGATTTTGAATCTGTGATTGAGGCTTTTAGATTAGAAGAAAACTATTCCATTTTTATAACGGGTTCAAATTCTTATTTGTTAAGTGGTGAATTGATTACTAAATTAACTGGAAGATATATTGAATTTGAAATGCAAACGTTAACTTTTGATGAATATTTACAAATGAAAACCTTTTATCATCTACCGGTAAGTTATGGTTTATTTGTTGAATTAAACAATTATATTAATGAAGGTGGTTTCCCGGGGGCATTTTTATTTAATGATCTTGTTGGCAAACGAAATTATGTTAAATCTATCGTTGCAGAAATTATTAAAAAAGATGTTCGCACTAGAATGAAAATTAGAAAGCCAGAAACATTTAATCTTGTGATGGATTATGTAATTAATAATTATGGTGCAACGACAAGCTTAAATAATATTTTAAAAGAACTAAATAAAAATGGATTTGTTATAGGTAAACCAACATTGCTAAGATATATTCAATGTTTAGTTGATGCAAAAATTCTTTATAAGTGCGACAGGTTCGATTTAAAGTCAAAAAGAATGTTTAAAAGTGATAAAAAATATTATTTAGCTGATCTTTCTTTATCATTTGTTACAAATCCAGATAGTAGAATTAATTATGGACCAGCTTTAGAAAATATAATTTATATGTATGCTAAGTCACTAAATTATGATGTATATGTTGGTCGAATCGGAAAACTAGAATGTGATTTCATTTTAAAAGATTTATATTTGAATTATTCATACGTTCAAGTGTGTTTTAAAATGATTGGTGATGATAGAGTCGAAGATAGAGAATATAAACCATTAGAAAATATTAAAGACAATTATCCAAAATACGTTTTAACAACTGATGTTTTAAAGCAAAGAAGAAACGGAATTATTCACGAAAACATTTGCGATTTTATTAGCAAAGGGAAAACATTCTAAAACGGCGATATGTTTCCTACCACAGGGCATGTCGAGACTGTAGCATCCCTACGACTAAAAGAGTGATAGATTCTATTGCTTATTATATAAATATAATAAATCATAATTATCAAGAAGAATAGGCGACGGCAATATGCTGTTATCTATTTTTTGTCTGATAATCAGACATGGAAAAGTAGACTAAAAAGTAGACTAAAACAGTTTTGAGAATTTAATCATTTAAGCCATAACGAAATCGCAAAAAACCGGAAATTGTCAGATATTTGCGGTGCTATAAGTAGAACGATTTGCTTACTCCTAATTAAAATAGCCATTAATAATTATGATGACAAAAATACATTTGTAATACTGCATATAAAATGTTAAAATATATGCAGAAAAATAGGTATCATTATGCACAAGTTTACATATGAATTTTTAAAAGATAAAACTATTACTTCAGATCTTTTTTCTTTATCCAACATAATTACAGATTTAAGAAGCAAAACAAACGCAAGAAAGAACTCAAATAAATCCTTGTTTGACAAGCTTGAAATAAAAGCAATAAAAGAATCTGTAGAAGGGAGCAATGCTATTGAAGGCATTTTTACTACTGAACAAAGAATAAAAGAAATTGTGGAAAATAATAGTGAACCATTGACACATAATGAAGAAGAGATTGCTGGATATCACGACGCCATTAAATTTGTCAAAGATAATTTTGAGTATCTTTCTTTCAATGAGGAAACGATTAAAACGATTCATAAGATGCTTGTTGCTAGGCATGTTGGTTATGATAAAGGCGGTAAATACAAAACCGATGACAATGTTATTGCAGAGAAATACCCTGATGGCACAATCAAAAGAGTGATTTTCACACCAACAAAAGCGGAAGACGTCGATAGAATAATGAAGGATTTTTGTTTGGCATATCAAGTCGCTAGAGACGACTATGGAATACCAGCACTCTTATTGATTCCGTGTGTGATTGTGGATTTTCTTTCTATTCATCCTTTCAGCGATGGTAATGGTCGTGTATCTAGACTACTAACTCTTTTACTTTTTTATAAAGAGGGTTATGACATTGGAAAATATATCTCTTTTGAAAACCAGATAAATAAATTTAAGGGAAATTATTATGACGTCCTTGAAAGAAGCCAAAATTATTGGCACGAAAACAATAATACATATTACCCATTTATCGAATTTACATTCCAAATTCTTTATCAGTGTTATAAAGAAATTAATAGAAGATTCATAGTTACCAAAAGTGGCAAGAATAAGAAAAATGAACGCATTGAATCCATAGTGCTAGAAAGTATCGTTCCAATTTCCAAAACAGATATTCAGGAACTGCTTCCAGACGTATCAGTTACTACAATTGAATCGGTGCTTGCTAAGTTACTAAAAGAAAACAAAATACATAAAATAGGTACATACAAAAACGCAAAGTATCTAAAAAAATAATAGATATGTTTCCAATTACTTAAAAAGGCTTGTCATACTTTGTTTCGGGTAGCGAAAAAGGCATATCATTTGTTGTTTCCACGAGCAAAAGCTATACATACTTAGTATCGGTGCACGTTGAGACTGTTGCTTGTCTATGTCTAAAATAACAAAGCATTCTTGATGTGTTTTACTGTATTCTATGGGATATAAGAGGAAAGTTGTGTGCTTTTTGTGATTATGTAGGGAATAAATTGAAGCAAATTTTTATCTCTTTTTTAATCTAATATTGATATATATTTATTCAATCTTTCCAATAAATATTTAGATATAAGTTTTTTCATTGGTTCAAGATTGTGTTTTAAATGAAATGCATCAAAAGCATCATAATAAGCACGTCTGTCGCTATACTTAATATCAATAGGTGGGAATCCTTGTTTCATTAATTCTAGGTTTAATAAGAGCCGTCCAGTTCTTCCGTTTCCATCAATAAAAGGGTGAATTGCTTCAAATTCAATATGGAATCTTGCTAATTTTGTAACAATATCTTCATTAGATATAATGTAGTTACAAATCAATTCATTCATTTTTGGTTCAATAGCATATGGTTGAACAGGTGTATGTTTTGCGCCCATTATTCTGACAGGGACCCTTCTGTAAACCCCTTTATCTTGAGGTTGATCAGATAAAACTAAGGCGTGTATTTGTTTAATTATACTTTCACGAATTTCAGTGTTTTCTTTCACTAAGTCGCATATATAATCAAAGGCTTCTTTGTGGCCAACAACTTCGAGATGGTCTTTTAATGGTTTTTTGTCAATGGTAAGACCTCTTAAAACCATATCTGTTTCTCTTAGTGTTAATGTATTACCTTCGATGGCGTTGCTGTTATATGTGAACTCTACAACGAATTCCTCATTTAATCTTTTAATTTCACCAGGCGTTAATGGCCTTTTAGAATCTAATATATTTTTAAGTTCTAAAATTTTGGATAAATAGTTTTCGTTATTTTTGATTCTGCCATCAATAGGTTTTACGGCATCATCTGGTATAAACCACGTTTTTCCATACAATTCTGCTCCATCAATTTTACCTTGTGCACAAAGAATGCGAATCCTCCTGTCAGATATATTCCATTTTAGACTAGCTTCTTTAGTATTCATTATCGATTGCCTCCGACTTTATCGGAATAATAATAACACATATCGGAATAACAATAAAGCAATATCGGAACAATATTAATAATGTGTTTTTTGTTTCACAATTATAACGATTTGGGATACATACCTAATTTGTTACATCAAAAGTGTAACCGCATGTAGAGACAGTTGTATCTCTTAATATTAAGAGATACTGCAAATAGTGAAAAAGTGTCGAAAGAATTTCAATTATTGCGCTTCTATATAAGGGCATTATTTTTTTTGATATATAGAGGAAAAATGGGTCAAGATACATCCGAACTCTATGGTGAGTGGGTATTAGCTGGAAACATTTACAACAAAGCACTAACAAAACATAATTTGTGTTGCTTTTATTTAAAATATATTTGTTCTAACATATATTTAATATAATATATGTTATGTAGCATTATGGGTTGTCTGGCAGGATGAAATGATTTGTGTTGTGTTAACTGTAATTGCTCAGACCGATTTATCTTGAATCGCACAAATCAATTTATAAAAAATAGAATGCTGCCATATGTGAAGTAGCTTTTATTATTTGCAACTAGCAGTTGCGTGATTATGTTACAAAAGCAACTACAACGGTATAGAATGAAACTAATTGTAAGTATTTAAATATAGGAGAGGTTCAACATGCTAGGTGAAAGAATTGCAAATTTAAGAAAAGAAAGAAAAGTATCTCAAGAAGAGCTTGCAGATGTCTTATTCACATCTCGACAAGCAATATCTAAATGGGAAAGAGGGGAATCTGATCCAGACATCGATCGACTAAAAGAGTTAGCGATCTATTTTGGTGTTTCAATTGATTATTTGCTTGGATTTGACCTTGAATCATCGTCGGTAAATAGTTTTATTGAAAGAATTAAAAATTGTATTGAATCTAAAAATTTCGATATTGGTGTGGATGAGATTAGATTAATGGTTTCTAAAAATGGCAATAATTTCGTTTTACTAGGTTACGTCTTAATGTATTTACAAGATTATTACGGAACTAAACATCAACTTGAAATTAATGATTTGAGCATTGAGATAGGTAAAAAGGCTATCGCTGTCTATCAAGTAGATAATTCATTTAGTGTTTCTTTAAATGACATTCATAAACTAATTGTTTCTTGTTATATCAAAGCTCACAAATATGATTTGGCAAAAGAATGTCTAATAGAAAACAAAGTATATGACGCTACAGAACAACTATCTAGATGCGAACTTGAATTAGGAAATAATGAGGAAGCTGAAAAAATTATTAATGAAAACTTCCTTGATTCAATAGGTTCAATTATAAATAGTAGTTCAGTGCAAATTATTATTCATTTGAGAAATCACAAATATATGGATGCTTTAGATCTCACTAAATGGTTGATTGATTTCATCTTATCAATTGGTAAAAGCGAAGAAGTGTTAATCGATATCATTTTTACATACACATTTATTAAAGCAATGTGCGAAAAGATATTGGGACTTGAATATCAAGAAGAATACGATTTCTTAAAAGAAAACTGTCAAAGAGTTCTTGGCTATCGACATCTAAAAGGGGGATTAAAGTTTTTTCCTGAACAAGATATTACCTTTGATACCACTACAGGAGAAATTAACAAAGAGTTCTTACAAGAAATTGAACATATGAAAAATGATAAGTTGGCGTATTCAAAAGCCATGGAATTATATAAGGATATATTTGAGGAGCGATGAAATATGGAAGAATTAAATAATGAGCAACAAACTAAAAGAAAAAACGTTTTTACAAATAAGAATTTTACTTTGACGTTTTTGGGTGCATTAGTGTCTAATGTCGCGTCGCTATTTTATTCTTTTGCAGTTAGTTTTTATATTTTAAAAATCACTGATAACAACGCTCTACTTCAAGGCTTATATTTAGCCGCTGGTGGAGTGACGTTCTGCATTGTCACCTTGTTTGGTGGAGTGATTAGTGATCGCTTTAACAAAGCTAAAATCATGTATATATGTGATTACTTAAAAGGGGCAATCATCATCGGATTCACTTTTTTATTAATGTTTGTTATTAAAACTACAACCGGACAAGTAGTGGCGTTATTTATCGTTTCAATACTTCTTAACGCTATAGCGGGTATATTTACTCCATTACTAGTTACAATCAATGTTCCATCAACTACAGTGATGATGAGAATTATTGATAAAGATAAATTTGGTAAAGTCAGCAGCGTGCTTAATATTGGTAGCCAAGGTTTAATTCCTTTATCAGTTTTATTAGGTGGTGTCGCTATTACATATATCGGTTCATTAGGTTTAATAAGTGTCTGTGCAGGTGGATTTTTATTAATATCGCTAATATTGTTCTTTAACAAACCAGTTAGGGAACTATAACTGCCATAAAATGCCCCATTATGGACAAGACATAGAAGATAAATTGAAAAAACCATTTGAAAGCAGAAAGGAAATACTAGAAAGTTCTGGTATTTCTATAACTTTTGAAGATTTACTTAAATATTATAAATAGTGAGGTGATTATCCTATGAAGAAGTTGGGAAGCGTTTTGGCCGAGTTCTTTTTATTGGCATCGTCTTTAGTAATAATTGGCAAAAAGATAATTTATGCATAAAAAAATTAAAATATTATGCAGAAAAAATTGACATTATGCATAAAAATGCGTAAACTTTATGCAGAAAGAAGGGTTAATTATGCACAAATTTGATTATTCATTCCTAAACAAAAGCCAATTGAATGGAAATTTGATCAATGTTTTAACAAGTATCTATTCAATGAAAAGTGTTGATGGGCTTAGAAAGGGAAATTTTCCAAATGTTTATAGTGAATTACAAAAAATAGCAATTGTTCAATCTGTCAAAAGTAGTAATGCTATCGAAAATATTATTACTACAGACGAAAGAATTAACGCTATTGTAAATCAACATAGCGAGCCACTAAATCACGATGAACAAGAAATAGCTGGATACCGTGATGTTCTTAACCAAATTCATACTAATTATGAAAATCTTTCTTTCAATGAAGAAAATATTATTAATTTTCATGAATTGCTCTTGCGTTCCGCTAAACCTACTCAAGCTGGTCATTATAAAAAAGATGACAATGTTATTATGGAAGTTCGAAAAGATGGGTCTAGATCAATCAGATTTAAACCAATATCTGCAAAAGATACTCCCGAAGCAATGAACCAATTATTTTTAGCTTATATTGATGCACGAGACAATTTGAATATAAATCCTCTATTATTAATACCGTGTGTAATTTTAGATTTCTTATGTATTCATCCATTTGCAGATGGTAATGGAAGAATGTCTAGATTATTAACATTACTTTTACTATATAAAAATGGATTTGATGCAGGAAAATATATATCTTTTGAGGAACAAATTAACAATAACAAGGGACTATACTATGAAGCTTTGCGTAAATCATCTTTAGGTTGGGAAGAGGGAAAAAACGATTATGGATTTTTTATTGAAAATTTCCTAATCACTTTATTTAGTTGTTATAAAGAATTAGATAAAAGATTTGCTACTGTCAATAGTGCAAAAGTTAATAAACAATCAAGAATTGAGGCAACAGTATTAAATAGCGTATTGCCTATTTCAAAATCTGAGATTTGTAATATTTTGCCAGACGTTTCTCCAACAACCGTTGAGTTGGTTTTGTCTCAGTTGGTCAAGAATAATAAAGTAACAAAAGTTGGAACGGGAAAGAAGGTTCGCTATTTAAGAAAACAATAATCAACATACTGTCTAAATAAGGCATGGTGTTAGAGATTAATAAAAACTATCTTTTATCATTTTAAATAATGGATATATAAGGTCTTTAATGCTCTAATTGTTTTGAACCAAACGTTTCATAGCAGTTATGTATTCTTTAGGGATCTGCTAATTTTAATAGAGTTTGTTTATATGTTGATTATAGAGGTCTTTGTATTGCTTATTCTATTGTTTTGTTTGCCTATTATCTTTATAACGCTATTGTGTGGATTTATTTTGTTTCAAAACGGTAAGTATCTAACTGACTAACTTATTTATGTTGTTGTGTAATGATGTTTTTAACAAGTCGCTTTAATGGTGACTTTTTTAAACTATATAAAATGATAATTCTTAGACTTTGTATTTGTGATAATTCGTTATAGGACATAAAATGGATAATAGATTTTGGGGGATTTATTATGGCTACATATTTAGCTTATGGATGTGGAAAAAGAAACCACGATTTTATTTTAACAACAGAAGATTATCAACACGTGTTTGAAGCAAACTTAGTTAAAGGAAGGATTTTTGGTGCTTCTGATTTTGAGTTTGTCGATGTTAATTCTAAAAAGAAAACAATTCATAAGGTTGGGAAAACACTTACAAAAAGAACTGGCACCGGCGTTGGCAATTCTTCCGTCGGCGTTGTTACATCATCATCATTTAAATTTGACGGAGAAGACGTTTTTAATTACTTAGCAAACAAAGGTTATGTCGTCAAACTTGCCAAAACACATTTAGTTAATTCTGAGTTTTCGTTATTTAAAGGCGGAGCGGTCATTGCTACTTTAACAATAAACGTTAAGGGTCCGAGACAGGCCAATGTAAGCGGAATAGGGGGAACCCAAAGAAATACCGCGATTAAAACAGAATCTACTGATTATGAAGCCTTGTTTATGGCGGCATTCTTGATCTCAAGAGTAGAGATGTCTAAAAGATTTAAATAAATTATCTTGGCAAAAGAACTTGTTGTTACGCAAGTTCTTTTATTATCCGCCATCAAACTTGATAGTCATTTTATTTATACTATGGCATGTTTTATTCAAGCTATTCAAAACTAATGCGAAGTCACTTAAAAGATATTATTGATGGTATAGATGTCCAATTTGAAACATATTGTAATAAAATAATGGCCCTTGATAATACCTTATATGGTGGAGGCATAAATTCTTATAAAACGATGAGTGATAGATTTATATCATGGTTTGCAAGAAGAAATGTATTTTTGATAAACTAATATCTTAAATAATTATATCTTTTAGTTCGCCATTCATTAATGTTTTATAACGTTCTTCAATATATGAATTTAGATAACGAATATTTTCAAATGCAATAGAAATATTTCCGCCTTGCCATGTTTTTGCGTTACTAATTAATTCTTCTGCAATGTTACCGGCTTCGTTTAATAGCTCGTGTTTTATAGTTTCGATATTATTAACTAAATACCTTTTATAAATTGGATAAAAATCTTTTTTAAGTTCTGGATTTTGATAACTTCGTGCTAACCAAGGGTTTCTTAAGTGGCGTGAAAATGGCTCATGATCTTTAAAAGGATCTTCATATGGTTGAGACTTTGCTCTAAAACCAAATGCAACTGTATCGTAATCCCAGCATGGTCCAACAATCAATTTGCTGTTCCCATCTTTATGAAGTTTAAAGCTTGTCCAGTTGTGATCACATTCATCAACGAAATCATCAATAATACACATTTGAAATAAAGAATTTGTATCAATATACTTTTTCATTTCATCGCTATTATTTGCTATTACGGCTTCGTAAGCGTTTTTAAGTAAGCTTCTTAGATAATTTAACCAGTTTGAAAACATAACGCTGGAATCTTTCTTTTTGTCATAGTCCGGGAAAGAATCGATTTCTGGATAAGATATGTCATAATAACGTGTCCATCCGTCTGAAGTATCGAATTTAATATAGGTTTTGTTAAGAATATCTTCCGAAGATGGTTCCCTTCCAATTCTTTCGTTGTGTTCAACCAAGAAAGAGATATCTTCTAATTTTGTGTTTAGCTCGATATCCATTTCGTTTCCAACTCTTCCTTCCTTTTCATCTGGTTGTTCACAAAGAGTATACAAACCCATATTTACTCCATTTAATATTAGATTTACGTGCGTCATATTGAATGGAAATATAAAATTATCTAGATGAGAAACCATTTTTTGAACAATATAATTGTGTAAAGCGCTCCCATCATAGTACTCTGCTAATAACACCCAACTTTTAGCTTTTGTTAATCCCAAAACACTTTGCTTTTTATCAAATTTGATGCGATAAGCTTTTTTTGGAGCTCTAAGAGTAGAATTACCTCTTAGTTTTACTCCTGCTAACATTTCGTGAATATCAGTTTCTTCTGGTGTTTTATGTTCTATAGAAACATTTGATGTTACATATTCTTTTTTTGTCGAAATCGGTTTATGAGAACCATCTGGGTTTGTTTCTGTTGTGATTGTAACGGTAGGAAGGTCAGTTTGTTCGAAAACATGAGAACCATTATCGTACTTATATGAGATATCAAATTCTTTTATATTTACATTTGAATTTCCGTTATACGAAAGAGAAAAGTACTTTCCCTCTAAGTTGCCTATATCTTTATTGTTCGACACATTGATTGGGTTTAAATATGGCATAGGGTAATCTCCTATATAAAGATAAAGGTTATTTACATCACCATCGGCCTCAATATGTATTTTTGAAATGTTAACGAATGGAGTTGTGTTAATCAAAACGCCATTATGTTTAAAAGAGAACGCATATCCAGATTTCGAAATGAGCCTGCTGCCATACAAATCGTATCCCTTATCAGTATGTGTAGCATTGGTATGGCCATCAATTGATAGTGGGTTTTCTTGATTGATAATTATTTTAGTTTTCGGAATAGGAAGTGGTTCGACGCTCACATCACCACAACGTTTGCAAATTACCCCAACGGTCTTTCCTTCACAGTCTGGTGTTGGTTCAATGAAATTTGTATTTTGATAATTATGGCCTAACGCTGGAATAACTTTTGAAGCAACCAAAATTTCTTTGCAGTCATCACATACAGCGTAACCTGTCTCACCAAATTTTGTGCATGTTGGTTCGACATTCCCTTCGATATGAGTATGTTGGTGTTTACAGCTTGTTTCGGAACAAGAAAACAATAACGGAACAGCCAATGCTCCGACCAAAAACAAAGTTAATGAACATCTTTTCATGTTTATATTATGAGGTAATGCGTACGCACTTGCACTAAAAAAATTTTCTTAACTTTTTGCTATTTTGTAGATGCATATCAAAAAGAGGTTAAAACGCGCAAACAACTAATAAAATGTTGAAAAAACAAAAAACTCAACATTAGTAAAATGATAAAAAATGTCAAAAAAATATTTTTTTATTATTGTTTTTGTGCAAAATAGTGGCTTTTTATATGAGTTATACGCGAATTGCAAGGATTTTGAAAAAGTGCAAAAACTATGCAAATTAATTTTTATAATTTTTTACTTGCACTATGTGAAAAAATGTATTTTAATATAGCAGGTTTAGGAGGAAAGATATGGCTAACCCAAATAACCAAAACCAACCAATAACTACTAATTATAACGTTGATTACTTCATCAGCGATTTTAGTGTTTTTAATGGTTATTATGTTCCTGATACATTTGCTGATGTTGAAGACGATAAAGTTAGCAAGACGTATTTATTCTTCAAACGCGCATTTGATATTGCCGTTTCTTTTGTTGGTTTCGTGTGTGCGTCACCTGTTCTTTTGTTACTTAGTGCAATAGTTAAGTTTTCATCAAAAGGACCAATTTTATTTAAAGATCGTCGCCTTGGCTTAAATGGAAAAGAAATAAAAGTTTACAAATTCCGCACTATGTATATTGATGCTGAAACAAATATCGATAAATATCTTACTGAGGAAGAAAAACATATTTGGCAAGTTGAGAGAAAGCTTGATAATGATCCACGTGTAACAAAAATCGGCAGATTATTAAGAAAGACCTCTCTAGATGAATTACCACAATTGTTAAATATCTTGATTGGTAATATGAGTTTTGTTGGCCCTAGACCTATCACAAGAAGAGAAATTGATGCTAATTTTAATTACTATCAACAAGAAAGACTCTTTAAGTGCAAACCAGGTCTAACTGGGTACTGGCAAGTATATGGTCGTAGCGATGTTGATTTTAAGTCCGGAGAAAGACAAAGATTGGAACTTGAATACTATTTCAGACGCTCTTTCTTATTTGATATAAAATTATTCTTACTAACTGTCCCAGCTGTTTTAAAACAAAAGGGAGCTAAATAATTTGAAAACCGAACTATCAATTGGTTTTATCATTCTTACATGGAATTCGGATCAATATATCCAAGGATGTATTGATTCAATTTTTTTATTACCAAATGTAAATGTCTATATTTCTGTATTTGATAATGGCTCTAAAGATAACACAATTTCTATATTAAAAAAATATGAATGTGATAAACGTGTTTTTGTTAATAGAGTCGAAACAAATATTGGTACAACAAAATCGAGAAATATTGCATTTAAATCTCTTCCAAAATGCGATTATATATGTGTTTTAGATTCTGATACAGAAATCAAAGATACAGCGTCGTTTATTAATATGATTTATTATTTAAATAATAATAATGTTGGTATTATTGGACCAAAATTAGTTAATGATAAACTAACACAGCCATCAGCTAGACCTGTTCCGTCAATAAAAGACAAATTTAAGCAATTTATTCCATGCAAAAAAGTAAAAAAAGAAATTGAAGAAAAGAATAATTTATTAAGATTTTTATCTAATTCAAACGATGTTATTTATGCTGGATATTTGATGAGTGCATGCTTTGTTCTTCCTTATAAATTGTTTGTCGAAATAAATGGTTTTGATGAAAAAATATTTTATGCCCCCGAAGATGTAGATTTTTGTGTCCGTGTTTGGGATAAAGGATATCCGGTTTGCTTATACAAATACTGTCAAGTTTTCCATTATTGGCAAAGAATATCAAGAAAAAAGATATTTAGTAAACATAATTTTGAACATATCAAAGGATTGTTGTATATTAAAAGAAAGTTTAAGAAAACTTTAATTAAATATATCAATACAACCTGCGAAGAAAAAAATGGAACTAAAGTTAACAAAAACGAACTATAGAATAACCATGTATAAGGATCGACTTCTGAATTCGATCATAACTTTTTTGTTTGTTGTCTCAATTATTCTATTACCTTTTGATGCCATTAAGTTTATGTCATCGACTTATCGCCCAATTTCTATATTTCCAGTTGGGCTTTTATTTTTGTTTGCTCTACCAAAGTTCTTCTCGTATAAATTAGATAAACCTACCATATTTATTATCTTCTTTTATTTATTATCAAATGTTTTAACATTTGCAAACTTTGATTTCTTAAATTTTCAAGAAAGCATTTCTTTATACACAGACTTTTTATTAACGACCACATTGATGGTAATTGTTTTTGTTACATTTAACACTGTTTTTAAATCAATCAATGGGCGTAGTACCTATGTAGATATGTTTCCTAAGTTAATATGCTATGCATATGTTTTACCAATCTGTATTGCTTTTATTGATACGTTAGGGATATATGGAATCTTACCTGGAAGCATTTCAAGTGGTATCCACGCTGTATTTGGCGGAAGTCAAACAACCAGGATATGCGGTTTTACTTTAGAAGCTTCTTGGCTTACTATGCATTTACTATTTTGTATGCCAGCATACCTATATTGCTTATTTAAAAGAAAAGTATCTGGTTGGTTTATGATACCTCTGGTATTAAGCGTGATTGTTTTGATATTAACTCTTTCATTACAAGCAGTTCTTTATGTATTGATTATCGCTATTGTTATGTGGATTGTTTCTTTAAGAAAAAACGCTACAATTGCAAAATTATTTATCCCTATAGGTGTTGCGATATTGTTTGTAACTTTTGTGCTTATTGTGCAAAATATTGATTCCGATATCTATTTTATCCAAAGATTTAAGAATCTTTCTATTGATTATTTAATTCATAATGATGCTTCTGCGTTTATTAGATTGATAAATCCGGTAATTGCGATTCTTATGTTTGTTAATAACCCTATATTGGGTGTTGGTGGTGGCTTTTATGCCAAAAACTATGGTGACTACGTTACCAAATACTTCCCTTTTGGATTTGACATATATGGTGGCAACAACGAAATAGTCGATACTGCAACCGCGATGACAGCTAATTCAAAGTGTCTTTATCTTAGAGTCTTTGCTGAATGTGGTTTACTTGGAATTTTGTTTATCGCCGCTTTGGTTATGCTTGTAATAAGAGGTAATAAGAGCAAACCAAATAAATACATTTTCTTGTGGTTGGTTGTGGCGTTAGTTTTAATGCTTCAATTTGATTCATTTTGTTACTTTCCATTTTTGATTTTTATGGCATTTTACTCCAATCTTAAAAAGCCTGAATTGGAGGGTCAAAAATGATAAGCGTTATTTTGGTAAATTACAATAATAGTGAAGATACAATTGAATGCATCAATTCATTAATGAAACAATCTTTTGTGGATTATAAAATTTATGTTATCGATAATGCTTCAAAGCAAGAAAACCTTTTAAAACTTGATAATTTTATTAATAAATGCGAAATAAATAGCAAAATTGAATTTTTCAAACAAAATAAAAACTTAGGTTTTGCGGGAGGAAATAATGTAGGCATAAAATCTTCTCTTGCGAACGATAAAATTGATAAAATTTTGTTACTGAATAACGATACGTTGGCTGATGAAAACCTACTTCAAATTATGAATAAATATATTAATGATGGTTATGATTTTGTCACCCCGTTAATCGTGTTTGACAGTAATCGAAATATGGTGTGGTCTGCCGGCGGCAAATTAAATAGGTATCGCGGCATTGGTGTCAATATAGGTTTTAAGAAAAGTGTTAAAAAATATCAAAAAGAAAAGGAAATAAATTTTGCCCCTTTCTGTGCCGTTATGTTTAACAGAAGGGTCTTTGAAAAACTTGGTTTATTAAACGAATCGTATTTTATGTATTTTGAAGATTGCGATTTTTGCGAAGAAATGAACAAGGAACACATGAAAATGATTTATACACCAAAGACTACTGTCTATCACAAAGTTTCATCTTCCACGGGCGGCCTTAGATCGCCGTTCTACTTAGAGTGGATGACAAGAAATCATAAAAAATTTATTTTAAGACACTGCAGTAAAGTTTCTTTGCTTCAATTTAAATTAGAGACACTAATCAAAAAGACTTTATATTTTCTTAAGGGAGACAAAAATAGCATATACGCAATTAAAAGAGGACAAAGAATATAATTCTTTAAACGGTTTTATTGTGAATATATAATTATTAAGAGGTGGTTTTATGAAAGGTATTATTCTTGCGGGTGGAAGTGGAACTAGATTATATCCGCTTACTATGGTTACATCAAAACAATTATTGCCAGTCTATGACAAGCCGATGATATATTACCCTTTAAGCACGTTAATGCTTGCTGGTATTAGGGATGTTTTGGTTATTTCGACTCCAGCAGATACACCTAGATTTAGAGAATTACTTGGTGATGGATCCAAATTTGGCATTTCGATTTCTTATGCCGTGCAAGAAAAGCCAGAGGGTTTGGCACAAGCCTTTGTAATTGGTGAACAGTTTATTGGAGATGATGCCTGTGCTCTTGTTTTAGGAGATAATATCTTCTATGGCGCAGGGCTTGTAAAACATTTACAAAACTCAGTTTTGCGTGCAAAAAACGAAAATAAAGCCACAATTTACGGATATTTTGTTAAAAATCCAGAAGAATTCGGTGTTGTAGAGCTAGATGAAAACAACAATGCTATATCAATTGTAGAAAAACCAAAAGAACCAAAATCAAACTACGCTGTTACTGGTTTATATTTCTATCCAAAAGGCGTAAGTAAGATTGCAAAAACAATACAAAAAAGCGAAAGAGGAGAATACGAAATTACTTCTTTGAATAACTACTATCTAGAACAAGAACAATTGCATGTAACGACTCTTGGCAGGGGCTATGCATGGCTTGATACAGGCACAATCGATGCCTTAGCTGATGCAGCTGAATATGTTCGTGTGATTGAACGCCATCAAGGAATTAAAATCTGCTGTCCAGAAGAAATTGCGTTCATTAATGGCTGGATTAATAAAGAGCAACTTGAAGCAATTGCTGCTACTATGTCTAAAAACGCTTACGGTATGCATTTAGAGAATGTTAAGAAGAATAAACTTATTTACAGCCGCGTTAAGGAGAAACAAAACTAATGTTTAATTTTATTAAAACTGATATTGATGGTGTTTTTATCATTGAACCAAAAGTGTTCGAGGATGAAAGAGGCTATTTTATGGAAACATATAAAAAGCCTGACTTTGACGCTGCTGGTCTAGTTTATAATTTTGTTCAAGATAATCAATCAAAAAGCAAGAAAGGTGTCCTTAGAGGACTCCATTATCAAATAAATCATCCACAAGCAAAGCTTGTCCGTGTTATTAAAGGAGAAGTATTTGATGTTGCTGTTGATTTACGAAAAGGTTCAAAAACATATGGAAAGTATGTTGGGGTTTTATTGAGCGAACAAAATAAACGCCAATTAATGATTCCGCGAGGTTTTGCTCATGGGTTCCTTGTTGTTTCTAATGAAGCGGAATTTGTTTATAAATGTGATGATGTATATCACCCAAACGATGAAGGTGGAATTATGTTTGATGACCCAGATATTGGTATCAAATGGCCTAAGATTGATTGTGAATACGTCTTATCTGAAAAGGATAAAGCACATCCTTATTTAAGGAGCTTAGAGAATGAATAAAAATACAAGGATTCTTGTTACTGGCGTTTCTGGACAATTGGGTTATGACTGTGTCCGTGTACTAAAAGCGCGCGGATACACAAATGTCACAGGTATAGACAAAGAGCAACTTGATATTACTGATGAAAAAG
This sequence comes from Bacilli bacterium, assembly GCA_045615545.1. GTDB lineage: Bacteria > Bacillota_I > Bacilli_A > RFN20 > CAG-826 > SIG220. The sequence goes on from JAZLFA010000007.1 coordinate 26,587, forward strand.
CGGTTGCTGAAGCATTCGAATTATATAAGCCTGAGGTTGTTATGCATAATGCAGCATGGACCGCAGTTGATAAAGCAGAAGAAATGCCTGATAGTGTTTATAAAGTCAATGCTCTTGCAGTAAAATACATAGCTGAAAATTGTAAAAAACACAATGCTAAACTCGTCTATATTTCTACAGATTATGTCTTTAATGGATTAGGCGATACACCATTCGAAATTAATGATAATAAAGAAGGTCTTTCTGTGTACGGAAAAACTAAGGCACAAGGTGAAGATTTTGTTACATCTACACATGACAAATATTTTATTGTTCGTATATCGTGGGTATTTGGAATAAATGGTAATAACTTTGTAAAAACGATGTTAAAACTTGCAAATTCAGGGAAAACTGAACTTTCAGTAGTTTGTGATCAAATTGGTTCGCCAACATATACATATGATTTAGCTGAACTTTTATCCGATATGATTGAAACAGAAAAATATGGTGTCTATCACGCAACAAATGATGGCTTCTGTTCTTGGGCTGAATTTGCGTCAGAAATATTTAAAATTGCTAACAAAAATGTCACTGTTAATTTTGTGACTACTGAAGAATATACGAAACTCGTTCCAAATCAAGCAAAGAGACCTTTAAACTCACGCATGAGCAAAGAATCTTTGGTTGATGCAGGATTTAAACTTTTACCTTCTTGGCAAGACGCGACAAGAAGATATATCAATGAGCTTAATAAAATAGGGGGACAATGATATGGCCAAATTTTTAGTTACTGGAGGTGCTGGTTTTATTGGTGGAAATTTTCTTCACATTATGGTTGAACGCTATCCAAACGATCAATATGTTTGTTTAGATGCTTTAACATATGCTGGAAACTTAGAAACATTGGAACCAATTAAAAACAAACGTAATTTTAAGTTTGTTCATGGAAATATTTGTGACCGTAAATTTGTGTTTGATTTATTTAAGAATGAAAAATTTGATTATGTAATTAATTTTGCTGCCGAAACACATGTTGATCGTAGCATTGTTGATCCGGAGATATTTTTAAAAACTAACATCTTGGGAACTCAAGTATTAATGGATGCGTGTCGTGAATTTGGTATACTTAGATACCATCAAGTATCTACGGATGAAGTTTATGGAGATTTGCCCCTTGATAGGCCGGATTTATTATTTACTGAAGAAACCCCGCTTCATACTTCTTCACCATATAGCTCATCAAAAGCCGGAGCTGACTTGTTAGTGCTTGCTTATCATCGTACATATAAACTTCCTGTTACCATTTCTAGATGTTCAAATAATTATGGAGCTTATCAATTCCCTGAAAAATTAATTCCGTTAATTATTTCAAAAGCATCTAATGATGAAAAACTTCCTGTTTATGGTAAAGGCGAAAATGTTAGAGATTGGCTTTATGTTGGAGATCACTGCGAAGCAATCGACTTAATTGTTAGAAATGGCCGCGATGGTGAGGTTTATAATATTGGTGGCCATAATGAAAAAACCAATATCTACATAGTAAAAACAATACTTAAACAACTCGGTAAACCAGAATCATTAATTACATTTGTTACTGATCGTCCTGGACACGATTTGCGTTACGCAATTAATCCAAGTAAAATAGAAAAAGAACTTGGTTGGAAACCAAAACACACCTTTGAAACAGGCATTGTTGAAACAATTAATTGGAACTTAACCCATCAAGATTGGTTAAATAGAATAAAAAGTGGCGAGTACTTAAATTGGCTCAAAGAACACTATAAATAAAGGAGATAAAAATATGGAAGAAACAGAAAATGGCGTTTCATTTGGAAAGCTTTGTAAAGTAGCGGTCCGTCGATGGAAATTATTATTAATTATCACAACATTAGTAACGGTTGCTGGTGCGTTATTAATTACTTTAGTAGTTAATAAAAATAATGTAAATTATTCAACTACCTTTAACTATGTCACCAAAAGTTTAGGGCAAGAAAAATATGTTGATGGAAATGATTTTTCGTATAAATCAATAATCTCGAAGGAAAGCCTCGATTATGTTAAAGCAAGCAAAGAAGAATATTCAACAATTGATGTTGATTCAATGCTTAAAAACAACGACATCTCTATTTCAATGAAATTAGAAGAAAGAGCGACAACATCTACTGATACAAAAAAGACTAATGCCACAATGATGTATACAGTGACTGTTAAAGGAAAATATTTTTCTTCATCTTTAATGGCTAAAAACTTTATTTCCGATTTAACAAGCAAACCGCTTAAAGATGATGCAAAACGATTAACAGACTTTGTATTAAACTCAAGTTTATTGAGTTTTGACACTGCCGATACTTACGAAAAGCAAATTAAGTTTTTAGGTAGCCAAGCTTCATCATTAAAAGATTTATATTACACAATTATTCCTGATATTGAATCAGTAGAAATTCTTGATGAAATCAACTCCAATATTACATATATTGATACCACAATGAACGTCAACACAATGAACTATTTAACAAACAGATATTTATCTGAAGGTTTTGTTAAAGATTATGAGTCATTAGAATTTAGAACATATGAAACTACAATAGATGCACTTCTTTTTGAGAAAGCAAGAAATGAAGAAACAATTAAACTACTAGAAGCTGAAGTCCAACTTCTAGGTGATAGCGTTAGCCTAAGCACACTCCAAGAGTTGATCAGTCTTACTATGAGAAATGCCGAAATTGATCGTTTAGTAACCGACATGTCACTTCAAATCGCAAATAAAGGAAACGATGATCCGGTGTATATTGCCAAACAGAAACAATTCGAAGATGATTTACTTGAATATCGCAATATTTTAAATACATCATCAGATAAAGCAAAAGCAATCCTTAATAAGGTTTATATTAAGGATGCCACCATCTCTTATAAAGATCCAAATGTGCTTATTTCTTTTGGCGGTATGAATATTGCTATTGCAATATTGTTGCCACTATTAATTGGATTTGTTGGTGGCTGCGTTGTTAATTTAATTGTCGACCGCAAATTATTGCACGAATAATACTATGAAATTTAAATCAATAGAGCGTGATGATTTAATCCTTTTAGGGCTAATGTTAGTTATCGCTCTATTGAATTTATATTCATATTTTGAAATACCTCTTTTTGCGAAAAACTTAAGTGGTATTTTTTCATATTGGCTTATAGTATTTATTGTTTCAATACTTGCTTTTGGGGCCTATATTTTTTATGTAATAAAAAAGAATAAGTATCAAATCAATTTGATATACCCTATTTTATTTGGCATAATTCTTTTAATTGACATTATTGTGGTTGGTTCTACTAGTAACACAATCAACCAAGCTGTTGTTGGTTATGATAAAAGTATAATTAACTACTCTATCAATGTAACAGGCGAAATGAAAGCTTGTTATATCTTTCGTTTTATTAATGAACTTATGTTGGTGTTTCTTGCCATTAAGTTTATTTTTAATTATTTATTTAAGAAAGATATTTTGGTTATTGCCTGCTTGTTAACAATTTTGTTTTGTTTAATATGCGCTATTTATTCATACATCACCGAATGGGATAAATATGTAAATTTCCTTAATTATATTAAAGATGATATGTATCATCATTCTACCCAGTCATTCTTTGCAAACAGAAATGTTTATGCGCTCGCATTATATATAGGCATATGCGCATGTATCATCTTATTAAATTTATTTAAGAATAAGAAAATTAAAATTGCTTCAAGTATATTGATTTTATTTTTATTATTTACATTAATTATTACAACTTCGAAAGCGCCATTGTTACTAACGTTACTAATATTGTGTGCTGAACTAACAATTGTTCTTATTCATTATTGGAAAAGAAATAAGCGTATCGCTGGAATACTTACAGGTATAATATCTGGTATTATTTTGACAGCTATTTTGCTATTTACGCTATCTCCTCTAAAAGATTATTTTGTTGGCCTAGTAAATAATATTCCTGTTTCTTTGGAAGGAAGAGGGATATTGCTTGATAAGACATTCCAAATTATGAATTCGCATCCTATATCATATGCTTTTGGAAATGGCCATCTTCTATTTTCTGATATATTACAAACCGCCAATAATCTAGATTTATCTTATCTACCAAATGTTGGCTGTTTTAGTTCCCATAACCTATATGTTGAGATGCTCGCTAATGGCGGAATTCCTTCGTTAATTGTTGTGATTGGTGGGATAATTCTTGTCGGGAAGAAGCTTTTTAACAAGACTAATTTTTGTAAGAAATATCAATTTTTGACTATGTGTTTATTTATGTCAATTATTCTAGATTCTTTAATTGAGACAATAGCGTAATTAAACATGTATAACTAGTATTTAAGTAATATACTTTCATTCTTTTAATTTTGTATAATCTTTTCAATGCTTTGAGAGGATTCTTTTTTCTATATTTTTATTTGTTTTATAGATTAAAGACTCATTTTCTATAAACAAACGCAACTGGCTTATATGCTTAAATATTAAACATGTATTAATAAGAGATAGATTAAGTTAAAGAATAAACAAAAATCTCCGCTGATGTTTTGAAATAATGAAAAGTCGCGCTCGAAAAACTTGAAATTATGGGGGTTCGCTAAGGGGTGAAAAAGAATAAAAAATCGTCAAAAGAAGAGGAAAAAATAAAAAAGGGGGAGGTGGGGGAAGAAAAAATAAAACCCCGCAAAGCAAAAAATAAAAAAACATAAATAAAAAAATGTTAAAAGAAAAAAATAACTGGGTTTTATTTATTTTTAAGGGGGAATTGCAAAAAATAATAAACTTTTGCGGATTTTTTAATATATACGTTAATTATTTGCTTTTTTCTCTTTTTAATTTTTTCTTGAAAACGCTACGAGAATGCTATTTAATGTAAGCAAATTCAAAGAAAGGAATTAGTTATGAAAAAAAAGTTTATTGTTCCAATGGCTTTGCTTCTTGCGTTAGCTGGAACATTATCTCTTTCTGCTTGTGGTGCTGGGCCTAAAGGCGATTCCGGCTTACCAGGTGAAAAGGGAGAAAAAGGCGATAAGGGTGATTCTGGCGCAAAAGGCGATAAGGGTGACTCTGGCGAAAAAGGCGAAAAGGGCGACTCTGGCGCTAAAGGTGATTCAGGTCCAAAAGGTGATTCTGGCGCAAAAGGCGATAAGGGTGACTCTGGCGAAAAAGGCGATAAAGGCGACTCTGGCGCAAAAGGCGATAAGGGTGATTCTGGCGCAAAAGGCGATAAGGGTGACTCTGGCGAAAAAGGCGAAAAGGGCGACTCTGGCGCAAAAGGTGATTCAGGTCCAAAAGGTGATCCAGGAGAAACAACATGGTCAAATACTATTGTTAGCCCTGAACATGGTACTATCACTTGTAATGAATGTAGAGGTTCATTTAAAGTTGGTGAAGATGTTTCCTTCACACTTACATTATTTGGAGACTATGAATTAGATTATTTCTTAGTTAATGGTGAACAAGTATTGCCAACTGCTGATAACGTTACTGTTGAAGGCAATGTGATTACAATTGAATTAAAAATGGTTGAAGGCGGCATTTATATCGAAGCTGTCACAAAACAATATTGGAGATCATATGCTAATGATAGCGAAATCACATTCTTATTTGATGATTACTCAAGCGATGATTATGGTTTTGCAAACTTATACATGCTCGCACCTAACCAATATTATTACACAGATGAAAACATTGGTTACCAAACCAAAGGTTTAAAGAAGGGTGATGAAGGATTGGTTTCTGTTGGTACAGTTGCATTAAACGGCGATTCTCAAGTAGTTAGATTCAACAGATTCGATTCAACTGGTTATGATAGAATTTACAATAAATTCTACCTTGCCAAAGAAGACGAAGTATTCCAAGGCCCAATGTGGGTCACAGAATTCGATTCTGTTAATGACTCTTACATTACAAAATTAAGTACTTATAAAACATTAAAAGGTGTTGAACCACAGGGTACTAACTACACAAAAATTCAAATTGAAGATGATAGTGGTACTTTAACCAACTTAGGTAATCATGCTATCAATACAAAATTCATTACTGACTACGGAGGAGCCACAACTAGATTTGACTTCAAATTATGTGACTTCATTTTATCAAACGAATCAAGTGACACATCTTGTTATCAAGGTAATGTTTCTGCAGAAAACAAAATTGCATTTGAAAGTAATGGTCAAACCTATTACTTCAAAAAGACCACGGTTGATGACCTTGATTCCAGAATGAAAGAATATGCTAAGAGAAAAGTTCGTTCTGATATGATTATGTTAATGCCACACTACAATATTCCAAGCGCAATGCTTTACCCAGGTGTTTTAGATTTAAAAGCTAAATCAAATAACCTTGGTAATAAAGAATGGGGCGGAAACATAAATGCTGGTACTTACACTGCTCCTAACTCACTTAGTGATTTAGGCTATCGCTATTGGATTGCTATTATTGAATTCTTATCAAGTAGATATACTTCTGGAGAATTTGGTGGTCTTGAAGCTATCCAAATTGGTAACGAAATCGACTTCGCTGGCGTTTGGAACGCTAACATGGACTACTGTGCATTTGAAAAATCCACTGGCCAAAAAATGCCAGATATGGAAGATTATGCAGAAGAAAACTATCGTACATTACGTTTAGCTGCTAATGCTGCTAAAAAATATAGTGTTGATTTAGTTATGTTAGAATCATTCACCCACCATTGGAATATGACAGCTGCCGAAATTGATCATGAATTAGATCCACACAATGCTTTATATAACTCTGATGGTAACTATGCTTATAGACCAAAAGATCTTTGTGACTACTTCCTCAATAAGAGCTTAGAACAAGGAAATATTTATTGGGGCTTAGCACCACACCCATACGGTGCAAGAACTCAAGTCTCTGATATTTGGTCAGTTGACTTAGATTATCCAACATATGTTAACGGTAATTTAGATACTGGTTACCTCACATATGGCAACTTCGAAGTTTTAGATCAATATTTAAAACAAGATTACGCATTATGCAATGGTAAGATTAGACCAGTTTGCTTAATGGAAAGTGGTGTCTCTGGATACGATGAATATTCATTAGCGAACGAACACCCATATACAAAATGTCCTGGTGCTGCATATGAATCCAGACGTTATGATGAAACATACGGTTGGGTTCAAGCTAACCAACAAGCCTTAGGCTTTATGTACTTCTTTATGAAAGTTTATACAATGGATTCAGTCATCTCTTACCCATTCTACGTTTTAACTGATCACGAAGATGGAGAAGCCAACAACGGATTAGCACAAGGCTTATGGAGTTTCGATGGTGAACATCCAAAGAAAATGTTTGAAATTTGGAAAGATATCGAAGTTATGGAATGGGCTGATCTCCTTACAAAATATAAGGATGTAATCCCTGGTTATAACGATTCTGCTGCTCAAGGCGGTGTTAATACCAAATTCAAATTTACAACTGAAGATACAATCGTAACAGTCTTTGAAAAAGTCGCCCATGCCTATGGTACCGATGCATTCATTGATTGGAGTGAAGTATTAAACAGAGTTTTCGGTATTTAATTAACTGAATTAAGCCACCCGGGAAACTGGGTGGCTTTTACGCTATTATTGAATTATGTTATTTAATTCATTAGAATTTTTAATTTTCTTACCAATAGTGTTTATACTCTATTGGCTTTTCCCTAAAAAGATGAAATGGGTCATTTTATTAGCGGCCTCTTACATCTTTTATTTAGCGTGGAACTGGAAATTGATATTCTTAATCTTATTTACAACACTTGTCTCATATGGGGCATCGTTACTAATAAGTAAGTACAATAATAGCAAAAAACTTAAGATAACTTTTTTAACATCAGCGTTAGTTTTGTGTTTTGGCGTTTTAATCTTTTTCAAATATGTTCCGTTTTTTTACGACGTGTACGCGGACATAGCGAAGTGTTTTAACCCTGATTTTAAAAAAGGCGTCTTATCGATAATTCTTCCTGTCGGTATTTCCTTTTATACATTCCAAACAGCCTCATACGTTATAGATGTATATAAAGGTAAATTCCCTGCTGAAAAACATTTGGGATATTATGCTTTGTTTGTTACATATTTTCCTCAGTTGGTTGCTGGACCAATTGAAAGACCTGGCGATTTATTACCTCAATTAAAAGCAGATAAAAAAATTACTGATGTTAAATATAAGGACGCATTTAGAATAATGCTCGTAGGCTTCTTTAAGAAGATTGCAATTGCAGATATTATTGGCATTATTGTAAATAACGTTTATCAAAGTGTTGGTGACGCGAATGGTTTAACAGCATTAATTGCAACTGTGTTGTTTGCGTTCCAAATCTTATGTGACTTTTCTGGATATTCAGATATCGCGGTTGGGTGTTCAAAATTGTTTGGAGTTGATTTAACAGAAAACTTTAATTCTCCATATACATCCAAATCGATTAAAGAATTTTGGGGTAGATGGCATATTACATTATCTAGTTGGTTAAGAGATTACATATATATTCCAATCGGTGGAAGCAAAAAAGGGATTTGGAGATGGATTCTTGCTGTTATGACCGTCTTCTTTGTTTCTGGATTATGGCATGGCGCAAATTACACATTTATTATTTGGGGACTTGCCTTTGGTGTGCTCACTCTTAAATATCGTAATAAAGCCTGGGAAAAGCTTAAAGTTAATCCGACCGGAAAGGTAGTCTCAATATTAAGAATAGTCGGAACATTTATAATGGTTGATTTACTTTGGATATTCTTTAGAAGCAATAATATTCAAGATGCTGGAACAATATTTGTAAAGATTTTTAGTGACTGGGGAAATATGAGAAACGCTATTGCAGCAATGGGATTTAATTTACATAAAGCCATTTACATTCCAATAGCAATTGTTTCGACATTCTTTATTGATTATCTAAAAAATATGCATAAACATGAATGTAAATTATTCACTAATGATTATGTAAGAATAGTGGTTTATGGATTATTAATTGGTGTTACCGCGTGTGCATGGTTCTATTTGCAATCATCTAACATCGGTTCATCTTTCATATATTTCCAATTCTAAAGGGGAGGGTGCAGTATGAAAAAATGGTTGCTTAAATTGTTAATTGTGCTGGTTGCTTTATTAGTCGCTCCTATAACTTTAACTATTGTTACAGAAAATCTTCCTGATCAATATAGCAAGACATATCTTTCCGAAATGCAAGATAAGTATGCTTTACTAACAGAGACAAAACAAAAGAAAATCATTTTTGTTGGTGGCAGTGCGATGGCCTTTGGCCTTAGAAGTGATTTAATTGAAAGTGAATTCCCTGATTATAAAGTTGTTAATTATGGACTATATGGAACAATTGGCACAAAGTTTATGATGGACACATCAAGAGCAAATATTGATAAGGACGATATCGTTATTCTTTCTCCAGAAATTAATGCTCAAACCTATTCGCTATATTTCAATCCAAAAACCATTTTACAAGCCACTAATGGTGTTTCACCAATGTTCAATACTTTGCCATTAAAAGATAAGATTGATTTAATTTATAATTACCCATATTACATGAGCAAAAAGCTTCAACTTGCAATGTCTAATTCGGCACCAGATCCAGTTGGCATTTATCGTCATGATTCATTTAACGAATATGGTGATATCTCTGCCCCAAGAACAGAAAACATAATGAACAATGGTTATGATTCTACCACTCCGATTTTATATACAAACGATATTATCAATCCTGATTTTGTTAACTATGTTAATCATTACAATAACTTTGTCAGAAGTAAAAAAGCAAAGTTGTATTTTGGCTTTTCTCCATGTAATTATTTAGCCGTTTCTTCTAGTAAAAAGGTACGCACTACATTCCAAGAAAAACTAAATCAAGATTTATATTGTGATTTGTTATTTAACGTTGAAGACTCTATTATGGATGCAGCGTATTTCTATGATACCAATTTCCATCTTAATGATTATGGAACAATTTATTACTCAAATTTAATGGTTAATGCTATTAAGATAAAGCTTGGAAAAGAAGCGCATATTGATCCAATTCCTGTTCCAACACCATCATCTAGTTCATCTTCTTCGATAATTGGACCAGATCCAAGAGATATTGCTTTGCCGTTAAAAGATTATCGCGGGGAACCTAACAATGATTATATAAAATGTTTTGATTACCAACTTGTTGGCGATTCTTATCAAATAGTTGGCGTTAAAGATAAATATAAAGACCTTGAAGAGGCAATCTTGCCATCTTCTTATAATGGTAAAGAGATAACTGTACTTTCTAGCAAAGCCCTATATGGCTGTACAAAGCTTCAAAGACTTGGAATTGGTAATTCTTATAAAGTCCTCGAGGCTGAGGCCTTTAGTGGCTGTATCAGCCTAGAAAAGGTCTTTTTATACCAAATGGATGGAAACAAAATAACTCCACACTCAACAGATCTACTCGTTGGGGCGTGTCGTAATATAAGAATTTATGTACCAGAAGGTGCAAATTATTCGGTTGGCTATGTTTGGATTAATTACCAAAATTATATTTCGTATTTTAAGGTAGGAGAACAATAATGAAAAAGAAGTTATTCATTTTACCTTTAATACTTCTTATGAGTTTATCGATAACTGGTTGCTCATTTGTTTCTTTTGCTGAAAATACTGAAATGCCATCCAGTATGGTCGAAGAACTTAATCGTGAAAAGAAACTTTATATTGAAAAACTATGTAGTGTTTCTGATGAGAGCAAATTTTATGAAGAAGAATTGCGTATTTTTCGTAATTTACTTAAAGAAGGATGTTTGGAAATTAATGAAGCAACTAAAGTTGAAGATATCATCGCAATTTATAATCAGTATAAAAACGATATCCTTGCTCTTAAAACAATAGAACAATATGAGAAAGAAAGATTTGAAGCTTATAAACAAGCCGCTATCGTTGGTGTTGTAATAAGTGTTGATATTAATGATTATCGTGAGAAAGAAGCGGAGCAGGTTTCTGAATTAATCAATAATGTTATTGTAAATATCGAAAACGCCACAACATATCTTGAGGTTGATGAGGCAGTCAGGGAATTTGCAATTAAGTTATACGAAATTAAAACCGATAAAGAACTATACGAAGAAGAATTGGCGGAAATAAAGAAGAGCGCTATCGAGGTGGTTGAAACACTAGTGGAACCGTCTTTATATCGTGAAAATGAACAAAAAATAATAATAAATTTACAAAAAGAATTTAAGGAAAAAGTGCAGCTTATCAAACAGAAAGAGAACGTCTATACTTTGCAAGCTGAATACGAAGAAAAAATATACAACGTTAAAACAGATGCGCAGTTGACACACGAAGAAAGAGTTGCCTACGCAGATTCTGTTTATTCTGAACTTCTTTCTATTTATCTAAATATTGAAAAAGATCCTATTAAAATCGCTGCAAAAACCAAAGAATTGCAGGTTTTACGAGAAGATTTGATTGTTACAGATACAGAAAGAGAGTGCACATATAAGTACTTTGTAGCAAAGGGAAACTTATATTTAGATTTAGCAAAAATTAATGACAGTTTTGGACTTCATTACTATAAAGGGAACCATGCAGAAGCACTCCTATATTATGTTGATTTGGCCAAGGTTGATCCGTCTATTATTGATTTAGCAAAACAAATAATTGAAAACGAGTATAAAAAAGTTTTATCTGCGACTAATTTTGAAACAATATCAACCAATTTAGAAAACGCATACCACAAACTAGATAATTTGGAAGAAAACGAAGAAATTCTAGTTCATAAGTTTATTCAAAGAATTACGAACAAATATGGTGATATTTTAGAATTACCTCGAAATGGATTATTAGAGGCTAATGATAATTTTGAATTGGGTCAAATTATTGATTACTATGCTTTTTATCAAATCGACGATAGTTCTTTAGAAAGGGACACTTTTAAAGTTAAGTTAAATTACGTCCTTCAATTAAAAGATATCAAAAATACTATCTTTGCTTATAGTGAATTAATTCAAAATAGCATGGACTATTCTTATTCTTTAGATTCTGATAATACATTGACAATTAAACTTATTCCTCACGGATTCCAAACAAGCTATTGGATAAATTGGAAAACAAGAGTAAACAGAGTGAACATTATGGACTATTCTTCTGATAGTGTTGGTACAAAAAGAGATGATTCTTTCTCTTCTTTTGAATATAAAAAATATGAAAAAATAGTAAATAATGTATGGAATTCAAACCAACTATGGTTTGCATTAGAACATGGATACAATCCTATTTGTGTTAGTGGAAGCTCTGCTCAAACTTGTTTAAATAGTGCTGAAAATATATGTCGTTCCTCATTAAGGGATGATATGACAATAGAAGAAAAGGTATATCGTTTATTTGATTATTTTGCCAAAACATCAAAGAATGCTTGGTTTGTTTATTGGGACGTAGACTCCTTAAATGCTGCCACAAAATGGAATAACTTATATCGAATAGCGGAAGGCGCTCTTAATTATCATTTTGGCGCTTGCCAATCTTTCACAAGAGCCTTCTCAATCCTTTTAGGAATTGAAGGTATTGAAAATGTTATTAGAAAATCATCGGCCACATTTGGCGATGATGTTCACATTGATAACTTAATTAAATGTAGCAATGATACATATTATTTATCAAACCCTCATGACTCATTGGGCGTTGAAACAACTGGCAATTACCTTTCTTTATTAAATACGCTTAATGATAATAATTCATTTAAGAGCGTGGCTAAACTATATCCTAATGTTACTATTTCAACCGAAATTAGTGATGTTTATAAGAACCTTAATTATAAAGGCACAAGTTTATACGCCAACAATATTGATGAGTTTAAGAATATTGTTTCTGTTTTGAGTTCTAATGGTGAGAAAAACTATGTAAATATTTTTGTTCCTACTAGTATAGAAAGTCAGGCAGTAAATTACGTCAAAGGTCTTAAAACATTCAATGTTATTAATGGGACTGCAACTGGCATAAATTCTAGCAGTATTAGAAATCTCATGATTGCGTATGTATAATGAGATAGCATGGAAGAGCAAACTGAAAGAATAGAAGAACAAGAAAAATCAAAGGCCTTATTTAAAAATATTGTCTTTGTCTTTTTCTCCTCCCTTGTTGTAATATTAGCAGGAGTTTTAGCCGGTCTTCTTGTCCCAAAAATCATGGATGTTGGAGATTATGGATATTATAAGAAGTTTATCCTATATACTTCGTATGCTGGCTTATTACACTTTGGTTTTTGCGATGGCATTTTCTTATTTTATTCTGGTAAAAATTATGATGAATTAGATAAAGATAAATTTTCATTTCTTACAAAATTTTATTTCTTATTTGAATTAATCTTTTTAGGATTAATTATTGGTGGATCATTTATATTCCTAAAAGATGTTTATCGCGTTATTGGAATCATCGTGGCGATTAATATTTATTTTACCAATATTGTTTCCTATTTTGAGTTATTAACTCAAGCGGTGTCCAAGTTTAAATTATTATCTATTAGAAAATTAATTAATGGTTTTTTGACCATTGGTATCGTTGTTATTTTGTTTGTTGTTTATAAAACAAGCGGCGTTGGCCCCAAGTTTTATTTATATGCTGCATTAACAACTGGAATTAATGTGCTTTTGGCGGGGCTATACTGTATTACTTATAGAAAGATTGTTTTCTCCTTACCAAAACAAAAATATTATGGTGAAGTTGGCAAATTATTTAAGGTTGGTGTCGTTTTACTTGTTTCTAATTTAATATCACAACTAGTATTTTTGGTTGATCAGCAATTTGTTTCAATTGCGTTTCCAAATGAAGATTACGCGATATATGCATTTGCGTATAGCATGGTTAATATTATTTCTAACGCCATCTGTGCTGTTTCTGCTGTTATTTTCCCGACATTAAAGAAACAAGATAATGATGAGGCGTTAGAAAAATACTCATTCGCTAATGCCATAACGCACATATTTGCGGCCGCTTCATTATTGAGTTATTTCGTCTTCTATTTCATTATCAAATATTATCTTGATAAGTATATGGGATCACTTAATATTTTGAAAATTATTCTGCCGGGATTATTGCTTACCACATCCATATCAATAATTAAATATAATTATTACAAGAGGTTTAATATGATTAAACAATATCTTATTATCTCTCTTAGTATATTGCTCTTAGCTATTGGAGCAGACTTCCTTTTATATTACACAACGCATTCGATGGAATGGCTATCGATCGTGTCTGTTATTGTTATATTTGTTTGGTATTTGATAGTGGAACTATATTTACATCACAAACACCCTCAAACAAAGTTTATCAAAAACTTAATCTTTATCGTTGTTTGTGTTACCGGATATTACCTAACTTACTTGGTTAATAATATTTGGTTAGAGTTAGCAATCTATTTGCCTGTATTAATTTTATCCTGTATTATTTTTTATAGAGCAGAAATAAAAAATTTATTTCTAACTCTTTTTAAGAAAAAGTAATTTATGGGAATTAAAAATATAATTAAAAAATGTGTTCCTACAAGCATTAAGCGCGAAATAAAATACGTTTATTTTAAACGTAAAAGACTTTCTGTTGCTCAAGATAATAACCAATTAAGGATGGAGATGTTTGATGGTGTTAAGGGAAGAGAAAACGAGATTCCTTTATTTATCATTTCATATAATCGACTCTCTTATCTTAAAGAGCTAATAAAACGCCTTGAGGAAATGAAGATAACAAATATCATCATTGTTGATAATAAATCATCATATCAACCGCTTTTAGATTACTATAAATCCATTCCATATAAAGTTGTTTATGAGGAAGAAAATCTTGGCCATCGTGTTATCTGGAAAGATGATAGTTTAAAAGAATATCGTAAGAATTTTTATATGGTAACCGATAGTGATGTCGTACCAAGCAAAGAATGTCCAACCAACTTTATCTCTGTTTGGGTTGATATTTTAAAAAAATATCCTAACTTAAAGAAAGTGGGCTTCTCATTAAGGATTGATGATTTGCCTGGTAATAAAATGCGCAAGAATGTTATCAAATGGGAAAAATTTTTCTTTAAAAAGTTTATTAAAGAAGATAACTGCTATTTAGCAGATATAGACACTACTTTCGCGCTTTATTTACCAGATCAATTAAGCGAAAAAACTAATTTCTTTTCTGCAATGCGAACCGCTAAACCAATTGAAGCGATTCACCTTCCTTGGTATAAAGATATAAACGAGCTTACTGACGAAGATTTATTTTATGAAAATAGCAAACTTGCTTGTGTTGGTGAATGGGACTTAGTAAACCAAAAGAATCGTGGTCATTTCTAATATGCTTGGAATATTAATTTTAAATTATAATTCTTATAAGATTTGCCTTAAATCGGTTGAATCAATTTTGAATAGTGAAATTAATGTTGAATATAGAATATTAATCCTTGATAATCATTCTACTGACGACTCTTATTCTTTCTTGGAGAACAGATACAAAAGCAACAAAAACATTATGGTGAAATCAACTGACTTTAATGGTGGATTTTCCTATGGAAACAATTATGGAATTAAACTTTTAAGAGATTTAGGGTGTAGCGACATTCTTATTTCTAACCCAGATATTATTTTTAATAAAGATTCTATTAACATCTTGATAGATGAAACGAAAAAACATAAAAACATTGCCTATGCTGTTCCTAAAATTATTTGCCCAAAAGATGTCGATGAACTTTATTTCCGAGAAATCATGAAATATAGTTTTATGTTTTATGATTCATCTATTTTTAAATTCATAAACAAACTTTATTTAAAAAAGCATATTGATCATAAAATAGATAAATCTTCTGTTTTCGAAACAAACATGAAGATGTCTGGTTGCTGTATTCTTTTAACAGATGCGTTTTTAACTAATGTTAATAATGAGGTATATGATCCGGATATGTTCTTATATTATGAAGAAGATGTTTTAGCAATAAAAGCGCTAAACGAAAAGATGAAAGGTTTATATGTTGGCATTAGCGAGGTTGAACACCATCATGATTATTCAAACCGAGTAAATGGTTTTACTAAAGTTCAGTTTTATAAATCAGCCCTTATATTTGCTAAAAAATATCGTAAATATAATAAGGTAGTAATCTTTTATATTTATTTAAGATACTTAATTAGATTTTCGTTAACTTCATTAATCAAAAAAGAATATCGCAAATATATTAAAGAATTAAGAAAATCATTGTAACTTAAGGTTATTATCCAATGAT
>JAZLFA010000008.1:0-10840 GCA_045615545.1 Bacilli bacterium
AATGGTTGATGATGCACTAGCTGGGAAGATTGATTTAATTGTTACAAAATCAGTCTCAAGATTTGCTAGAAATACTGTAGATACCTTAGTTTTCATAAGGAAATTGAAAGAAGCTGGTGTTGAGATTTATTTTGAAAAAGAGAACATTTATACCTTTGATTCTAAAGGAGAAATGCTCCTAACATTGATGTCATCTTTGGCTCAAGAAGAGTCCAGATCCATTTCTGAAAACGTAACATGGGGACATAGAAATAACTTTAAAAACGGTAAGGTTTACATTCCTTATGCTCACTTCTTGGGTTATGACAAAGGAGCAGATGGAAAACCAGTAATTAATAAAGAAGAAGCTGAAATAGTCAGATTGATTTATTCAAAATTTATAGAAGGTTTAACTGCATATGAAATTGCTAGATTACTAACTTCAAACCATATAACTTCTCCTGGTGGTAAAGAAAAATGGGCTACAACAACAGTTGAGTCCATCTTAACTAATGAGAAGTACAAAGGTGATGCTCTTCTTCAAAAAGGAATTACAGTAAATTTCCTAGAACATAAAAGGAAAATAAACGAAGGTGAAGTTGAGCAATACTATGTTGAAAATTCTCATCCAGCAATCATTGAGAAAAGTGAATGGGATTATGTTCAACTTGAGATGAAAAGAAGAAAGGAAATAGGTAGAGCTTATAGTGCTCATTCCACCTTCTCTTGTAGACTCATCTGCGGTGACTGTGGTGGCTACTTCGGCCCTAAGATTTGGCATAGCAATGATGAATATAAAACTACTATTTGGAGATGCAACAACAAATACAAGAATGATAAGGCTTGCAAAGTTCCTCATGTAACATTTGAACAAGTTAAAAACGCCTTCATTAAAGCTTTCAATCAGCTCAGCATTAATAAGGATTCTATTATTGAATTTATCGAAAAAGAGTGTAAAAACCTCATTATTTTAGAAGATTTGGATAAGGAGATTTCAGAAAAGAAAGTTGAAGTTGATGGTCTATTTGCAGATCTAAAAGAAATAATTGAAACAAACAAATCAGCTGAAGAATATAGCGCTCTGAAGATTAGATACAACAACAGTGCAGAAGAACTTAATGTAATGTGCAAAAACAGAAAAGAACAAGAACAGCGTAAGACTGCAATTGATACTTACATTGCTAACTTTAAAAAGCTGCCAACAGTTATTGCAGATTGGGATTCACGAATATGGAATCTCATGATTGATAAAGCAGTGGTTAATAGAAACAAAACAATTACATTCTTCTTCAAGAACGGACAACAAATAAATATTAATTTATAAGAAATGGTGCTAGAATAGAGTCAATCTATAAAAGCATTTTATTTTGCTTCTTATAGGGGGTTTCAAATTTTCACGATTATGGTAGGGGGTTGCACTTTCTAGAGCTCTAGGGGGTTGCAATTGTATCATTGCGCGAAGATTAGTACAAAATGCCCCACTCTAACTTTGATACAATGAATAGTTGGTCAAAGTTTTTTTATGCAAAAAATAAGAAGAACTAGATGCATATTCCTAATGGTAAAGGTGGCTTGAGATTATGCCCAAAAACTAGTTGTCGCGACTGTCCACATCATAGGACTGGTACGCCTATTTCTTTAGATTATCTTAAAGAGGATTTTAACTTTGATGTTGAAGATCCAAATGAAGATGTTATTGCAGAAGTTAATAAAGAAGAACGAGCGACAGCGGTGCGTAATTCAATTATGGAATTTGATGAAATTGATAGACGAATTATCACCATGATTTTTTATGAGGATATGAGCGAAGGAGAAGTAGCTAAAAAGTTGTGCGCTTCTCAATCTGCAATTCATCAAAGAAAAGCTAATTCATTCAAGATTTTGAGGGAAAATTAAAAAAATTTCAAAATTAACTTATCAAAAGAAAAGTTCACATTCATTAACAATTGGAGGTAGAGAAATGGCTCAACTTAAAGATACTAAATCTAAGCACAGAATACACAGGATGTATTTGCTTAATGCTAGACAGAAAATGGGTTTATCTCAGTATAAGGTAGAACAGCTTTCTGGCATATCAAGAGCTCATTACAACCGTATAGAAAATGGCGTTGTTGCTGTATCTGTGAAAGAACAATATTAACAACGTGTGGGATTGTTACTTTTAAACGTCGTTATTACTATGATCATGAGTATGAAAATTATGTCTATCTTTTAGATAATCAACTAGGGATTTCAAAGCAATTAGAGATGCAATCCCCGACATATTTATAGATGAATGGTCAATTAATGATCCTGATTGCCAGCAATATCTCATTAAAAATAAGCTTCATCTTAAGATGGAAACGTATCAAAAGTAAGAAGAGCAATGAGAAGAAATCCAAAAATATTTGAGTCGTATTTGGATCCATAATACCTTGGTTGTTCACAAGAAGCACAAAAATCTCACATCTATGCTCCAAGATTTGGAAAATATGCAAATAGATTTAATCCTGAAACAATCGAAAAACTTTCATTGGTTAGAGAAACATATTCAAACAACGCAACAATAAAAGTCGTTAATTCTAAAAGAATTATAGAACCAATATTAGATTTATCTTATCTTCCGGAATACAAAATAACCTTAGATGAACCATTACGAGATATTTTAGACACTAAAGATATGAAAAAAGAAACGAGGAAAATGTTTAATGACATTAAATACGGACTGTTCTAAAATAAAACCAACTTAAGTAGGCTCGACCTACAAAATTAAAACGCTATCATTAAAGATATTCAAAGGAAATACATATGTACAGTAAAATTAAACAACATTTTATTAATCACCCAAATAGTATTTCTTTAATCCATGACGATAAAGAAATTACTTATAAAGAATTAGAAAAATTAATTGAAGAAACTGCTGATAGATTACAGCATTCTTTAGATATTAAAGAAGATGATGTAGTTTTAGTGGCAATTCCTAACAATATAGACGCTGTTAAAACCATTTATGCAATTAACAAAATCGGAGCAATTGCTGATATGATGCACCACATTTCTCCTGCAAATATGATGCTAAATAATGCTGAATTTACCGAAGCAAAATATTTATTAATGATTGATTCTTGTGTTAGACCTTTTATTAAAGAATACAGTAAATATAAAAATAAAATCTTTTTATTTACTAGTGAAGGTGAAGAAAGAGTTGAAGGTTTTAATTATTTTGAAGATATCCCACTTTCTCATAAGGAAACTAGAGAATGCCAAGATAATAAAAAGACTTCATTTTATCTTCAATCAGGTTCAACAACCGGAAAATCAAAAAGTATTTGTTTAAATGATTTTTCATTCAATTTACTTGTCGATGAATATCCAAGACTTTTGAAAAACAAGAAAAATCTCAATTATGCATCTGTCTTGCCTCTTCACCACGGTTTTGGACTTTGTATGTGCATGCACGCTTCTCTTTCTTTTGGAGACACGCTCATTTTATTCCCGAAATTCAAAACTCAAGATGTCGTTGATGCAATGAATAAATATAAACTTCATGTCATTAACGGTGTCCCAACAATTTATGAAGCTTTACTCGCAAATCCTAACTTTAGCACAAGTCCAAATATCAAAGATATTTATATGGCAATGTGTGGAGGCGACGGAACTTCTAGAAGTCTTAAAGAAAGATGGAATAAAGCAATGAAAGATGGGGGCAGTCAATGTCTACTTTGTGAAGGCTATGGCTTAACTGAAACTGTCACCGGAATTTGCGTGAATACATTCGACTCATACAAAATTGAAGGTATTGGAAAACCATTCTCATACGCTGAAATGGTCATAATGGATGAAAAACATAACATTTTAAAGCCTTATGAAATTGGCGAAATTTGTATTAAATCAGAATGTATTATGAATGGTTATCTAAAAGATAAAGCTGTTACAGACGCTGCGTTTTATAAGGATTATTTATTAACCGGAGACCTAGGTTATATCGATGAAGATGGACATATTTTCTTTAAAGGAAGAAAGAAAAGAATCATCAAGGTCCAGGGCGCAATGGTGTTCCCTCAAGAAATCGAGGAACTTGTCGAACACATTCCTGGTATTAAAAAGGCCTGTGCTGTTGGAGTTGATGATGAAAGAAAAGGATCTGTTGTTAAGCTTTTCATCATTACTCTAGAAGGTGTTAACGAAGAAGAAATTATAGAAAAAATAATGTTTGAAGCTAAAAATAACCTCGATAAATGGTCAATTCCTGCTTCAATCGTTGTTTTAGACGATTTCCCAAAGACTCCAATTGGAAAAGTTGACTTTAAAGTACTCGCAAAAATGTAATGGAAAAGTAATACTTTTGTGATAAAATGTACTTATTATTAAGAAAGGACTAACGCTGTGTTCAAAATTTCTGACGAATTAGTGAACGACATGAATTCTTTTGTTGAAGAAAACAAATCAGCTGCAAAAGAATATTCTTGCGAATCATTTGGCTGCATGGATTGTACAAATTCCTGTGCTGAAAACTGCGCAAAGAACTGCAAAAACGCTGTAAAAAACCATTAATCATGTCTTCTGACATAAAAACAAAAAGTATTACACTAGTGCTCACCCACCAGTGTAATTTAGCATGTACCTACTGTTACGAGAAACATAAAGATAATCAGAGGATGTCTTTAGAGACCGCCAAATCGATTATTGATAAAGAATTAACTCAAGACGACGGTACAACTGATGTAGAAATTGACTTATTTGGAGGAGAACCTCTTTTAGAGTTTCCGCTAGTTAAATCTTTAGTGGAATACGCAAAAAGTAAGGATTATCCGAAAGAATATGTCTTTTTTATTACAACAAATGGTGTTTTACTTAACGACGAAAGAAAGGAATGGTTAAAGGAAAACACTAATTATTTACAAATGGGTTTGTCCCTAGACGGCACTAAAGCTATGCACGACACAAACCGTAATAATTCCTATGACAAAATTGATATTGATTTCTTTGCCAAAACTTATCCAAGTCAAGGAATTAAGATGACCATTTCCAAAGAAACTTTACCTTATTTAGCGGAAGGAATCATCAACTGCCACAACTTAGGTTTTGAAGATGTAAACGCTAATTTAGCGTACGGAATTGACTGGACTGATCCAGAAAATGAGAAGATTTATGAAAGAGAACTATTAAAACTAGTCGATTTCTATATTGCTCATCCTGAACTAGATCCTTGCTCAATTCTTGATATTAACCGCTTAAAATCTTTAACTAACGAGCAAAACGAAGCAACAAGACATTGTGGCGCAGGTGTTTATATGAAAGCTTATGACTATGATGGAACGTTCTATCCATGTCAACATTTCTTACCTTTGTCCATAGGACAAGATAAAGCTTTCAACTCACTAAAAATTGATTTTAGAAAGTCCGCCACCGATATCGATTCATTCTCTGAAGAATGTAGAACTTGTAAAATGAAAAATGTGTGTCCAACTTGTTATGGAGAGAACTACTCTATGACAGGTGACATCAATAAAAGAGATATGACTTTATGCCGATTATTTAAGATTCAATTTAAATCTCTAGCGTATTTCGTATCAAAATTATTCGAAAATAACCGTCTTGATGACTTAGATGTTTCATCAAAAGTATTAATATTAAAAGCTGCTTTAGTAATAAATAATGAAATTTCTTTATGATATTAGAAACTGAAAGATTATTCGTTGAAGATGTTAATAGTGAAGATGCTTCATGTATTTTGAAGATTCAAAATACTGAATATTCTCATAGATATAATCTTTTCCCACCTTTAACAATAAAAGATATTGAAGAAGAAATTAAGTCTTCTACGATGTATAAGCTCGTGTTAAAGGAAGAAAAAGTAATTATCGGATTAATTAGAGTTAAAGTCGATTATTACCGAAACAACCCACAAGCACGACACGTTGTAGTAATTATGGATGAAAATTATTCATCAAAAGGCTACATGACTGAGGCGGTTCCTGCAATTTATGAATATTTATATTCTAAATATGACATTCTAACTGGCTATATCTTCGCCGAAAATATCGCTTCAATTAGACTAAGCGAAAAATCTGGTTGGAAAAATGAAGGTACACTAAGACAAGCGATTGTTGATCAGCATGGAGTCGTTCACGACCTTGTTGCTGTGTCATTAACTAAAGAGGAATACCTACAAAGAAAAAGTTCCAAACATTAAGTTGAACTGTCTACTTTTCGTTGACTAGTTCAAATAGGAGTTCTATTTATAATTTGATTTTTGTAGAAACAGTCCATGCATTTTTCTACAGGAGAATCCGCTTTTGAGATGCCCTATATTTATTTTTTATTAAGATAATCGGACACAGTTTTACTACTTACTACAGGAATGATATTCGCGTTTGGTCCAACTAAGATATCATTTCCGATTGGTGATATTTTCTTTTTGATATCTGGCCACCATTCACGTAGGCCTCTATAACTGACATAAGAAATATTAATTCCTTCAAAAGCATGTTGTTTAACGCTGTTAAGCTTAAATGGAAGGACAATTTTCTCAATTTTGTTTCTTGGTTTGTAGAAAGCAAAATTACCAATAGAGGTGACACTATCAGGAAGGATGATTTCTCTGATATTTGATTCTTTGAATGCGCAATCTTCGATGGCCACTAATTGTTCTGGGAAGGTGACGTGTTCCACTAAAGCGCCTTCAAAAGCGTTTTCACTAATGAAAGCAACATCTTCTTTAATCTTAACTTCTTTATCAGGTCTACCTGTTGGGTATTTGATCAAGGTGTGATGACCGTTTGACTTTGAGTAGAGGATGCCGTTTTCTATATAGTGAATCTTGTGTTCTTCATTTGGATTTAAATCAACAAACTCTTGAAGAGCAGGTAAATTCCAGAAGGCGTTATTCCCTCCTCCTTGAGCAAGTTGAGTGGCATCATAGCGTAATTCATAATCTAAACTTATTGTAATCTTCTTAAGGAGTGGACAACTATGAATTGCGCGTTGTATTAATTTGGCGTTTTTATTTTCAATAACTAATTCTTCGATATTTAATTTACTAAGTGAATTTTGATTAAAGATTACAAATGATTGTGGGACCTTTAAGCATTTAATTTGTTTGAACTTTCTTAAATAAGCTAGGTCTACGTACCTAACAGTTGATAAATCTTCTTTGTTCTTTATTTTTAAGGATTCATCAACGCAATGCTCGACAGTACTGTCTTTATTAGCGTATAAGACACCCACTCTTTTTCCTTTTTTTAATTGATAGATAGTGCCATCTTTATATTCTAAATCTTCATTTGCAGGATCAATTTCTAATTTGACATTTGGTTGGTTAATGAAAATTTCTTCAAAATTTCCACCATAAAAGTACTTACCCAATTTGATCTTTGTAACTTGTTGACCTTCTCCAAGTGTTACTTTTAAAAATGGTCGACCAGGAAGTTTTCCTGTTAAGTCTAAGACTCCCTTAAATGTTGGAACAACCACAAATACTCCGCGACCATCACTTGCGACTACTTTTCCATCTAAGAAAGTTGTGTAAATTTGTTTTCCGTCGACTGGATACATTTCAATCTTTTCAAGATTTGGTAATTCTTTGAAGTTAATATTATAAACAGAAAAGTATGTAGGCAGTTTTAAAACCTTAATGTCAGTTCTATTCATAAAGACATTTGGGTTGATTTCTCTAACTTCCTTGCCTTTTAATTTTGCAGGTATTTCAAGCACCCCGTTTTCTACTGGGCCAACATTAACGAGTTTAAACACTCTTGTTTTCTTTCCCCAAATTTCAACTTCTGTAATGGCAAACCTCAAATTATCAACTTTAGTTGGAGCAGATTTAAAAATATCAAAAAAACCCATAAATAAATTCCTCTAATGATATTATAATTTTTTTTGGACTATTCTTCTACTAGTTGATAATTAAATGTGAGAAAACACATTGCCATTATAATATTTCAAACTCATTTATCCGAAGTTAGATATGTAAAGGCAAAGCAATGATGAATATAAAACTACTATTTGGAGATGCAACAACAAATACAAGAATGATAAGGCTTGTAAAGTGCCTCATGTAACATTTGAGCAAGTTAAAAATGCATTCATTAAAGCATTCAATCAGCTAAGCATTAATTAGGATTCTATTATTGAATTTATTGAAAAAGAGTGTAAAAAACTCATTATTTTAGAAGATTTAGATAAGGAGAATTCAGAAAAGAAAGTTGAAATTGATGCTCTATTTGCAGATTTAAAAGAAATGATTGAAACAAACAAATCAGCTGAAGAATATAACGCTCTGAAGATTAGATATAGCAACAGTACATAAGAGCTTAATGCAATGTGTAAAAATAGAAAAGAACAAGAACAACGTAAGACTGCAATTGATACTTACATTGCTAACTTTAAAAAGCTGCCAACAGTTATTGCGGATTGGGATTCAAGAATATAGAATCTTATGATTGATAAAGCAGTGGTCAATAGAAACAAAACAATTACAATTTTCTCCAAGAACGGACAACAAATAAATAATAATTTAGAAGAAATGGTGCTAGAATAAAGTCAATCTATAAAAGCATCATTTTATTTTGCTTCTTATAAGGGTTTATTATATATTAACTAATTTTACTTAGTGTTCCTGTTGATGCATTTTCTAATACATAAACACTTATGGATCCTTTTCCTGAATTTGATGTTGATAATGAACCATTGGTGACATTTTTCCTTGCACCACTAACTAAATCAACATAAGTTCCATTTGGTAACCCAGAGAAGGATTTTCCGTTTGTGATGGAGATTACCGCTAATGAATCAATATTTCCATTGGTATATCTTCTTACAAATGCAAGATCACCAAAACTTTTATATTGGCCACGTCTTAATGCTGGAACTTTTAATCTTATTTTATCAAGCAATCAGCAAGAAGACTCCCATCTTCTATAAGTGGGAGATGAATTGCGATAGAGATTGCTAAGACATTATATAACAATAATAACATTCGTAAATATTACATATATTAATAATTATGATTGATATATATTATACACAAGTGTATAATATAAGTATGAAGATAAATAGATCATATAAGATAAGAATATATCCTAATCATTTTCAAAAAGAATTGATTGAAAAGACTTTAGGATGTGTTCGCCAAGTCTATAATGATTTTCTTAGTATGTGTATAGAAAAGCATGCTAGTGATCCTAGTTACTCTATAAAGAAATATGAACTAATAAAAATGCTTCCTCAATATAAGGAAACTTTTCCATATTTAAAAGAAGTAGATTCAATCGCATTACAACAAGCTATACTTCATCTTCATTCTGCTTATACTAACTTCTTTAGACATAATGCAGATTTCCCAAAATTTAAAAAGAAAAAGAATGATCGTGGATATATAACAATGAACATCAATTCTAGTGTTCGTCTTATAGGGAATGATATCCAAATTCCAAAACTAGGTAGAGTTAGATGTAGATGTTCATTTAATATTCCTGATGATTTTTCTTTTGTAACAGTTTCTATTTCTAAAAATGGAATTGGTTACTTTGTTACTCTAATGGGAGAAGAAGAAAACTCGTTCATAGAAGAAATAAAAAAAGCCTTAAACCTTAATAATTCAGTTGGTTTAGACTTCTCTATGTCTTCATTATTCGTGGATAGTAATGGTAATAAGGTTGATATGCCTAATTACTATACTAAATCACTTCAGAAACTAGCGATGTTATCTAGGAATGCATCTAGATGTAAGAAAGGCAGTAAAAACAGCATTAAAGCTTATGACAAGCTCAGAAAGTATCAAGCTCATGTAGCAAATCAAAAGAAAGATTTTCTTCACAAGCTATCGTTTAAAATGGCTAATACCTATGATTATATCTTTACTGAGAATCTAGATATTAAATCAATGCAATCCAAAGATAACAAGATTAGGTTTGGTAAAATGTTAATTGATAAACCTTACTATATGTTTTTGACATTCCTAGAATATAAACTTAATTGGAGAAACAAGAAACTAATTAAAGTTGATAGGTATTTCCCTTCTAGTAAGCTTTGTCATGAATGTGGCTATAAGAACGATAATCTAACATTAAGTGACAGAAGCTGGACTTGCCCAAAATGTGGTAAGAATCATGATAGAGATATTAATGCTGCATTAAACATTAAAAAAGAAGGTCTTAGATTGTTGGCTTTCTCTAAATAATATATACAATCTAACCGTAGGAACTACGGGGATAGCCTACTTACTGGTTACAATAGTAGCCTTGCCTAGGAATCCCCCATCTTCAAGTCATTTATTGATTAAGTGGGGGTAGTTCAATCTTCTTTTTTGACGTAATTGATATAGGCGTAATTATTGTCTTGGCCTGCACGCCATTTCATCGCGTTATAGGCGTGTTCTCTTAAATCTTTAATTTGCTCACGACTTGTTAAAGAAGTATTTGGGTAGAACGGACCATCTAAATAGACTATCGGCTTTGGTTTTCGATTGCCTTTTCTCTTTTTAAAAGTGGTG
The DNA here is from genome assembly GCA_045615545.1 of Bacilli bacterium. Lineage (GTDB taxonomy): Bacteria > Bacillota_I > Bacilli_A > RFN20 > CAG-826 > SIG220. The sequence continues at coordinate 10,457 of JAZLFA010000008.1, forward strand.
GTGGCCACTACGATAGGTGCATTATCATTCACCGGATATTTAAAACTAGCGGCTTTGAAATTTCTAATACCATTGTAGTAAGGCCAGATATGCGCTTCAGGGAAAATAAGTACACGGTTACCTTGTTTTACGTTTGTTGATAAGCATTCGTAGAAATTTTCACACATTGTGATATCAGCATTTGGTGTTGGTATAGCGTAGAAATGCTTAACTAACCAAGAGACAAATGGCGAGATAGAAAATAAATCAGGGCCAGCGATAATGATCATTCTTTTGCCTACTTGTGTATTGGTGGGCAAAATGATAGGGTCATATGGTAAAACGTGATTTGAGAACACATAATATCCTTGCTTCTTTAGTGGTTTCAATAATTTCTTGTTAACA
>JAZLFA010000009.1:0-11413 GCA_045615545.1 Bacilli bacterium
TAATTTCTTCATATGTGGCGACCTCTTCTTTTAAGAGAATGACTAGTCGAGGTCGCCAAACCAGAAACTAATCACTCTCTTAAAAAAATCTGAACCTTTTGGCTCAGACTTATTATACAATTTTTATCCCCCATGTGCTCCTAAATGTTTTTTTGAATAATTTCATAATTTGAATCCTTTCTAATACCTTCATAGTTTACTCTAAAAATTGATATATTCCTATACCAATTTAAAAGCCAGCCCACGATAGGACTGGCTAGAAAGAAGGCTAACTATTTTTCTAATGCTTTAATCATTAAACCATTTAGCTTTTTAACAAATGACGCGCGGTCTTTAATATCTCTTCCCTCAAGAAGCATTGCTTCATCATATAATACGCTTGCGTATTCTTTAACTAAATCATCTTGATCTTGGATTTTGGCAAAGGCTTGGAAGAGTTCGTGATTTGGATTAATCTCTAATATCTTTTGCGCTTTAACAGTTTCCGTATTTCCTGGTTGCTCATTAAGTGTCTTTTCCATTTCAAGAGACATACCATCTTTAGTAGAGAAACATATTGGAGCGTCCACTAGTTTAGTAGAGATAACAACGTCATCAACATCATCTTTAAGCGCTTCTTTGATATTATCAAGAAGTCTCTTATTTGTTGCGGTGTCACTTTCTAATTTTTCTTTTTCTTCTTTAGTTAATTCATTCGCGCTTTCATCAGAGATTGATTTAAGTTCTTTCTTTTGATACTCCTTAAGCATCATAATCATGAATTCATCAATCTTTTGATCTAATAAGAGCACATCAATACCATCTTTACGATATTTCTCAATTTGAGGCAATAATTTTATTGCATCTAATGATTCCCCACTCGCGTAATAGATATATTTTTGTTCTTTACCCATATGCTCAACATATTCACTAAGTGAAATGTATTTATCTTCATTTAATAAACTATGGAAGATCAATGTATCTTCAAGAAGTTCTTTCTTCGTGCCATAGCTGGAATAAATACCAAATTTGATATGTTCACCAAAGGCTTCCCAGAATTTAATATATTTATCAAATTCATTCTTCTTTACTTCTTTTAGTTTATCGACGACCTTCTTTTCCACATTTTCGGCCACCTTAGCCATGATTGGGGAGTGTTGAAACATCTCCCTAGAGATGTTTAATGAAAAGTCGCTAGAATCCACTAAACCACGAACAAATTTCAAATAGTCAGGAATTAGTTCAGGGCACTTATCTTTAATAAAGATGCCACGGGAATAAAGCTGTAAACCTTTTTCATAGTTATCACTATATAAGTTATAAGGTGCATGACTTGGAATAAATAATAAGGAATCATAAGTAACTTTGCCATCGACTCTAACAAATAAAGAGATTAATGGATCTTCATAGTCTTGGAACTTATCTTTATAAAAGCTTGCTAAATCTTTATCTTTAACTTCTGCTTTATTCTTTTTCCATAAAGGAATCATTGAGTTAAGGACCTCTTCCTTAACAACATCAACATATTGCCCTTCAATATCTTTGCCATCTTTATCTTTTTTAGGCTCTTTAGATGTGCACATCATCTTAATTGGATAACGGATATAATCACTATATTTCTTCACGAGTGATTTAATTTGATATTCTTCTAAGAAAGTATCATAGTCTACTTCTTTGCTTGATTTCTTTAGATATAAGGTAATAGAAGTACCTACTTCATCTTTCTTTTTATCTTCGATGGTGTAAGATTCATTACCGTCACTGGTAAATAAATAACCACTATCGTTAATTGTTTTAGTTAAGACTTCAATCTTACTCGCAACCATAAAGGCGCTATAGAAGCCAACACCAAATTGACCAATAATATTAAAATCTTGTTTTTCTTTTGCTTCTTTTAATTTAGATACAAAGTCTTTACTACCACTTTTAGCAATGGTGCCAAGATTATTAATTAAATCATCTTTACTCATACCAATACCATTATCAGTAATGGTAATAGTACGCATTTTCTTATCTACTTCAATATGGATGTCGTGATCAAGTAACGGCACTTTACCTTCACTAGAAATAGCGGCATATTTATATTTATCAATCGCATCAGAACCGTTACTTAATAATTCTCTAAGAAACACTTCTTTGTTGCTATAGATAGAGTTGATCATTAAGTTGAGCAACTCTTTGCTTTCAGTTTGAAATTCTTTAACTTCTCTCATAGTTTACCTCATTAATCAATTTTAATCATGGAAGGTTCTTTCTCCTTTGGAGAAACCTTCATTACATTTAATATTAACACACCTTCATTTAATTTGGCATGAATTTCTTTATTAGTAACCTCTTCCCCAACATAATATGAACGAGAGAATTCTCCACTAACACGTTCATGATATAAATATTCTCCTTCATCGTTAGTTTCATCTTTATAACTAACTTTAATAATTAAATAACCATCTTCAAGTGATAAATTAATATCTTCTTTCTTGATTCCAGGTAGATCAACACTAATTTCATAATGATCTTTAAGTTCTTTAATGTTTGTGCGCATTAAATTAGAATCATTTACTTCTCTAAGGAAGAAACGATCAAATAATGGATTATAAGTAGTAACATAATTTTTCATAAATATTTTCCTCCTATATTACTATGTTTTAGCACTCTAACCTTAAGACTGCTAACACCATTATTATACATCATTTTGGCACTCTGTCAATATGAGTGCTAAAAAATTTTTTAAATAATATTAATATAACAAAAAAACCACCCAAATTATGGGTGGTAAATAATTTTATTATTTATTAGTTAGCTGGATTGACGTGAAGATCAAGAGTTTGGACAAAACTTAATTCGCCAGTAATTGTAGTTAATTGTGGAATTTCAAAATTCATAGAAATGTTAATTGTTTCTTCACGATAAACTAAATAAGAGACCTCTTCAGAGCTGTCTTTAACAATACCTTCAAATGCACCTGTAGCTTTGTTAACTTTAATAGTTGATTTACCTTCTAATAAAGCTAATTCTGTACCATAGTTATCAGTAGCGAATTTCTTTGATTAGAAGTTAAATTCCATTCCTCTTCTAATAATATTTACGATAATACTTGCTTCTTCGTTGCCCATATCGGCGGCAATTAGATAATATCTTAATGCTTTTTCATTATCTTTATTAACACCAATACCTTTTAAGTAATATTCTCCGGCTTTTAAAATAGCTGGAAGATATTCTTTAGTGGCGGCAAATTCAAATGCTTTAGCGGCCTTATTATGATCAGGAGCAGTAACACCTTTACCTTGACTCACTAAATCAGCGTATTGATAAGCAGCATATTCATCATCATTATAAATATAAGCAAGTTCATAATATTTAACTGCAAGTTCATAATTACGCGCACTACCTTTAACATGAGCGTAAAGTTCCGCTAATGGAAGAGCAGCGTCATAATTATATAATTCGATAGCGCGTGTATACATTTCTTTAGCTTTTTCTAAATTACGTTTAACACCTTGTCCTTTAACTAAACAATCACCATAGCTCTTAAGTCCAATAGGGTCATCTTGTCTAGCGGCTTCTTGGTACCAATATGCAGCACGGGCATAACTACGTCTAAACCCATCACCAAAATAATATCTATTACCTAAACTTACTTGTGCTTGGCGATCACCATTAACAGCGCTCTTAACGCAGTAATTAATTGCTTCTTTATAATTTGCGTGTACTCCATCACCAAATACTAAACAATTAGCGACTAATTCACAGGCATCATAATTACCCCTATCTGCCGCTAATTTATAATATTTATAAGCTTCTTTATGATCGATACTGACTCCAATACCATCGTAGTAACAATCTCCTAATAGTTTAGGAGCGAATAAATGTCCTTCTTCAGTGGCTCTAAGTAGATAATAGTTAGCTTTAATAACATCCTTTTTACCACCTACACCATCAAAATAAACTTTTCCAAGATTATACATTGCTTCTGGATAACCCTTATTAGCAAGTTCTTCAAGAAGTTTAATACCTTCATCAAGATTTTGAGTGGTACCTAAACCATAAGTTAAACAATAAGCATAGTTAACTTTACCTTTTTCATATCCTTCAACATAACATTTAGTGAATAATTTAAAAGCTTTTTCAGGATCTACTTCAATATCATATCGACCCATGAGATAAAGTTCACCAAGGTGATTTACAGCAGGTAAATAACCTTTTTCTGCTGCTTTAATTAAACATTGGTTGGAAGTAACAAAATCGATTTCAACTCCATCACCACGTTCATATAATGTCGCAAGCATAAAGTTTGCACTAGCGTAGTCACCTACAGCACTGGCTTTTAAATATTTTAAACATTGGTCCATGTTCTTTTCATACATGGTACCGGTGTAATATAAGTGCGCAATAAAATAATTAAACGCTGGATTATCATCATATTTATGAGAATCCACCATCTTTTGAATCTTTTTAAAGTCCTTCTTCTTTTGAAGTTCTAAGCATGTCTGAAGTAAATCTTCCATAATTAAATCTTTTCTGGATTTTTAAGTCTCTTAATCCAGACACTCTCCTTTTTATTTTTAGTTTCACCACTCGTAAGTAAGCTATAAACACTATCACAGTTAGCGCAGTAACAGTTACCATCTTCTTGTTCACCATCAACATAATATCCACATACAGGACATAGGTGAGCATAAATGAAATTATCGCCTTCAGCGAAAGTAATACAGCTTTGTACCATACTGACAATATTAGCGTCAATTTTAAACACTTCAGGACTACAAATGATAACATCATCTTTTTGTGTATTATCAACAGTAGTGACTACGAATGCATTTGTGTAACCACTATTAATGCGGTTAGCAATCTTCTTTTTAAAGTAAGGGATCAACTCTTGATCACTTGTGTATTCCACATTCGTGGAAGGCACTAAATCAATACTTACTAAAGAAGTACGTTTACCTTTTAAGTTAAGGACTTTATTAAATTTACCTTTACCGTAATGGATTTCAAAACGCATATCCATATGATCATCATGGTTAGTAGTAATATTAACGGTTAACGAGTCTTTCTTAAGTAAATAATCTTTACAGGTAATTAATCCATCAGAGTTAGTAACAAATTTATTACGATCTTTTTTATCGTTAGAAAAACCTAAATCATGCAAGGCCTGTAATAAGTTAGATAAAACATAGTTATGATATTCAATTGGACTAACTGAAACGGTATTCTCATCATTTGCACCTTCATTTTCATTTGCCATTAAAGAAATAAGCTTACGATAGAAGTTATAACAAGGAGCGTAGGTTTTATCTCCTGCTAACATATTAGTAATATGAATATCACTATCACTTAATGGTTTAGCTTTCTTTACTGCTTTATAAAATGGAGTAGAAAGAACATGGGAAACATTAGTTCTTGCCGCTAATAAACCTTTAAGAGTTTCAACGAAAGGAGAATCCTTTGTTGTTAATAAGGTATAATTCTTATCTTTTTTTATACGGCGAGAGTTTTCTGTTTGAGCAACACGGAAACTATCAAAATTAGCGATATCTTGAATGATATCCATATCAGAAATAGAAACGTGTTGATCAATAAAGTTACTGCCCACTCTTCTAATTAATTGCATATATTTAGCGATAATTTGTGATAAGAAAATCATCATCTTATCGACTAAAGCAACAATAAATCTATTTTCATAAATTGCTAATTCTGTTTCATAAACATCGGTATAAACATATTCAGGAAGGAATCTTCCATCTTTTTGTTTCCAGAATTTTGGTACCTTAAGTGTTTCAATAATATCGAAGTTATCAATCTTAACTGCTTGTTCACTCTTACGAACTTCTTTTTCAAATTTAATGTGGCTACGAGGATTACTAGCGATAGCCATAATCTTTTCGGTAACCATCTTAAGTTCATCAAGCCACGGAAGATTTAAGTCTTCATTTTTAATATTAGCTTGTAAACCACTAGCCTTGATTGTTTTAGATTCGCTTGCATCACAAAAGCTATTAAAAGTAAAACCACTACCGAGTTTATCTTTTAGGTTTCTGTTATAGTTATGTAAATATTTACTAAGTGAATCCGCCATAAATTAAAATTAAGAAAGTTTTTTACGGAATTTTTCAATTAATTCCTCAGTTTCAGGGAATGTATGTTTACCATACGCAGTATTAAGGTATCTAGTAAGTTTATTTAAGCCATCTTTAATATAGCTTTCAAATTTACCATCAAGTTTTCTTAAGATCTTACGGGCAAACATGATATCAAGTGCTTCTTCTTTAGAACCACCTAAACCAACGAATACTGGAAGGAAGTTATCAACTTGGTTCATAATACGGTTACCAAATCTAACATCAAATGTATCCGCGACAAAGGCGCATAGATTTAAGAACTTCTTTCTTTCTTGAGCGTTTAAGTTATTTTCAGGTCTTTCTTTACAAACAGCAAACATCTTTTCTAATTCTTGTAAGTGAATTGGATGTTTATCAAATCTATATGTTGATTCAAATGGTAAGTTAAGTTCCTTAAAGTCGATAACAATTGCTCTATCATAAACCTTATCGGTAATTGTGAATGTACTATCATCAATGTTAACAGTACCAACAAACCAGGTATTGGTTGGAATTCTAACCATACCTTTTTCAATAAATATAGGAAGTTTGGTATCAGGTTTAACTTGAAGTAATGGGACAACCCAGTCTTCTGCAGGATATTCAAAGATAGAAAGGAAGTCAGCAAAGTAATATTCAACACGGCTAATATTCATTTCATCAAGAACCATTAAGTTAACGGTTTCAGGAATATAGCTAGCTTCATATAAATGCTTTAATAATTCTGTTTCTTTAAATTCACCAGTGAAGTCACTGTAATAACCAGTAATATCACTTCTATCTCTCCATGTCGCTTGAACTGGGAAGAAATATGCTTTACCACCAACATATTCAAGGAAGACACGAGGTAATGTAGATTTACCAGTACCAGACAAACCTTCAAGAAGGATTAATCTAGCCGCTGCTAGTCCAGCGATAAATGATCTAATAATATTTACATCAAAGTAAAATTTTTGATGACATAAGTAGCTTTGGAATTCTAACGCTAATAACTTGAATTGCTCATAATCAAGAGGTCCTCTAGCTTCGTTAGTAACAACTTCACTAGCAACTTCTTCTCCTTCAAGAGCAACTACTATATTTTCTTTTTTAGCGTCTTCCCACTTTTTATCAATACTTGTTAAAGCTGGGAATAGAATATCAGCTTGAGGAGCCATTGCACGTGTGCCTTCACGTTGTGCTTCATGAGCGGCTCCAACTGCGCCTTTTGCAAGACGTTTAGCTTCAGCCATACTAGCAGCAATATCTTGTGCTGCCGCTTGGCTAGCAGCCATACTTTCTTGATATCCTTGGGATTGCATAACGGCCTTAGATACGCCACCGACAAAGAATCCAATCACTAATACGACTAATTTTAAGAGTAAGAACAATATTAAGAATGATACAGGGATAATTGCAATAAGAAGTAGCAAGATGCCAGTAGAAGCAAAGATGTTCCAAACATTCTCACCAAACTTCTCCCATTGCATAGATTCCATTGGCCATAATTGGACAGTGGCTATGCATATACCTGCTAAAACACCAACTAAAAGAAGGAAGAATATAATGTAGAACCATACACATCCCGCTTTTCCCATTGGATGTCCAGTTTTTCTAATGTTACGATCATCAAGTTTTTGTTTAAGTGGTTTGGTAAATAAGATTGCAAAGTAAACTGCAAAGAATGTACCCCATATAAAGAAGAAGATGAACCATGTAAAGATGGATACGTTAAAGTTAATTCCAATATCACCAAGGAATTTTGTGAAGTTCTCTAACCAATCCCAATTCCATTTCTTACGAATGATGTTCTCTTTATCAAGTCCAAACATCATGAAGAAAGATGCAGCAAAGAAAATAACACTAATAACAAAGATAAAAATCTTGTTCTTAAAAATCTTTGGCAAATGTAAAGAAGGCTTTTTCTTCTTTCCAGGTGTAGCGACTTCCTCGCTAATAACAGGGTTTGTATTTATTTCGGCCATAATAATGCGCCCCCTTAATATAAAATAATCTTTTATATTTTAACGTAAAAACTAACTAAATAACAATAATACTTTTATCTAAAAGATAATAATATATATATATTATTTATATAATAAATAAAAGCCCCGAAAAATTCGGGGCTAATATTTAACTACTAATAGATTAAGCAGCTAAGACCATGTGTTTGAATAATAAACACCAGACGAAATCGACAAAACCTAGTGGTAAACCACCAACAGTTGCGACGATTGCAACGATAAGTGCTAATAAATCATCTTTCTTTTCTAAGAAATTAGACCATCTAACACCTAATTCTACGATCCAGTTAACAAATGGAATTAATAATAAAATTAATTGAATGACTCTGGATTGTTTGTTAAACCAAGCTTTCATTAGTTAGTTCTCCTCCATATGCCTATATTATAAGTTTTTAGAAAAATATTACTACCATAAATTTTAAAAATTCAAAAAAAGAAAAGGAGACGAACTCCTATCTTTTATCTGGTGTATATGTATCCACAATCGTTTTTATCAAGTCTTTTACATCATTTCGATGATCAAGTTCAAACGCTTTACTTAACTTAACAATTTCTTCTTCTATTGGATAAATTTTATCAATTGGTTCAATAAATATTTTGTTATGTGCGGTCTTAATATGTTTGGTCTTATCAAGCAACAATTCTTCGTATAATTTTTCTCCTGGTCTTAGGCCAATTGTTACAATTTCTATATCACTATAAGGGATATAGCCGGCTTGCTTAATCATACGTTCTGCTAGCTCAATAATCTTCACAGGTTCGCCCATATCAAGGATGAAAATTTCCCCTTCTTTCGCGTATAAACTACACTGCAAAATTAAGCTTACAGCTTCTGGAATTGTCATAAAATATCTGATCATTTCTTTATCAGTAATTGTCACTGGTCCACCCATTCTAATTTGCTTTTGGAAAAGTGGAATAACACTACCATTACTACCTAAAACATTACCAAATCTAACTGCGGCGTAAGTGGTATATTTACTCTTACTTGCGAAGTATTGAATTACCATTTCTGCGAAGCGTTTACTTGCTCCCATCGCGTTAGTTGGTCTAACTGCTTTATCAGTAGAAACAAGGATCATTTTGCTCACTTTATATTTATCAGCAAGCATTGCAACATTATAAGTACCTATGCAATTGGTCCTAATCGCCTCTTCTGGGACTTTTTCCATCAATGGAACATGTTTATAGGCTGCCGCATGATAAATGACGCTAGGGGCGTATTTTTTAATAACCTTTTCAATGCTTTTTAAGTTATATGTACTACCAATAATTGTTTTGATTGAAGTATCAAAATCATTATTCTTACGCATCATGGCTTTGAGCTCTTGCTCAATGTCATATGTAGAGTTCTCATATATATCAAATAAAACAATACATTTTGGCTTTGCTTTAAAGATTTGTCTAACAAGCTCACTACCAATTGATCCACCAGCACCAGTAACTAACACTGTTTGATTTGCTAAATAGTTATTAATCTCACTATTATCTAATTCAATATTGCTTCTAAATAATAATTCATTGATATCAACATCAAATACTTTCTTATCATTAGGGCCATCTAAAGATGCAACCGGGGTCATTCTTTTTAATCTCACTGGAAGATTAATAATAGATTTAGCGATCTCTTTTATTTTTTCTTCCGTAATTGAAGTAACAGCAATAATAACTTCTTGGACATTATATTTATTTACAAATGTTGGTAATTCACTAATAGGGCCCACAACAGGGATGCCATACATATAACTACCAATCTTAGAAATATCATCATCAACAAAAGCCACTACTCTATTATTAACTTGCGCGTTATTTTTAGTTTCTTCCATGACGTTACGTCCATTAACGCCCGCTCCAATAATAATCGTGTTAATAACTTCTTTTCTTTTAAAAGAAGTAGTAAATAATCTAATAAATCTATTAGATAATCTAAGAGAAGGTAATAAAGCACATAAACATAATGTAGAAAGTATCCAAGAGAATCCTGTTGGTCTTTCAATACCTAAACTTCTTACATTATGTAGGATTATCATAATGATAAATCCCACTAAATTAACAATAAACGTTAATAAAGCAATTCTAATTGCATCAGTAAGAGAAAAGTTCCTTGTTAATGTTTTATAAACTTTAAATATTGAAAATACAATAATAGTTAATATCGATATACTAGCAGCGTATATAAGCATTGTTGGAAGGATTCTTGAATTAAAATCAGGAGTGCCAACATTAGCCCAATATAAAGTTAAATAAGAAAACACCACTCCTACAAAAGTGAAAGTAACATCACAAATATAATATAAGAAATGAAGTTTATTTCTTTTAACCTTATTTTTTGCCATAAGCATATATATCTTAATTAATTAAATAGGATATCGCAAGTATATGCGCGTATATTATCAAAACTCTATTAAAATATATTTATAGCAAAACACAACTATAAATAATCTACTACTACAAAACTTTTTTATAAAAACGCATTTTGATGTGTATATATAAATAAGGGGCTATCCTCATTAGGAGGTATGTAAATGTACATAACCATATCCTCTTGCAAAGAAAGGCATTTAAGATGTGTGGATTATATAATCCTACTTCTATTAATTGTATTTGCGATTATTTTAGCCATTAAAAACTAAAATAAAAGCGTATCGTTGTTAGCGATACGTTAAAAAAGCAAATTCATTATAACATAAATAGCCCCTCTTGCAAGAGGACCCTTAATCGTGCATTTATAAAATGTGAAGAACATTAAAATAATATTTTAATTAAATTAACCACATCTTGTGAACTACTCGGCAATTGAATTACCGAGCATCGAATCTAAGGCACGTTTAAGTGCATAGATATCAGGGTGGTTCACACCCAATACTCCTACTTCTTCCTTATAAGGACTAGAAGTTACAGAGATACTTATTTTTGTTGGATTTGATAAACACTTATAAGTTAGCTTTTTATTAACGTTGTTCTCTTGATAATACTTTCTTAGAATGTTAAATGCTCCAACAGAATCAGCGTTATAAATATCGTTACCACTTTTAAATAGTCCACGATAGATACGGTTATTTTTATCCGCATATTCTTTAGATACTTCTTTTGAACATGGAGAACATTGACTTGAAAATGCTTCGTTTTGTTTTATTAAAGTTACTCCTTTCCTTATTAATTTATATTCAAGACAATGGTAAATATTATCAAATGGTAAACTATGTAATTTTTGATTAAATTCCTTCTTTTGTCTACCTATTTTATTTGACTTAATATTATCTATACCAGAAACATCACCAATAATTACTTTAGTGATGTTGTTATGAACACAATAATCCACGATTGTTTTAG
>JAZLFA010000010.1:0-6373 GCA_045615545.1 Bacilli bacterium
AAAGTCGGAATCATCTATTTATTCGGTCCCCGGTTTACCGTTATAAAAACATCCATTCTTTCGTTAATCCCATCTAGTCGTCTGTTAATATCTCGAAGTTCTTTTGCAATCTCTTTACGACCTTTATTTTCATCATACTGAATTCCTTCAAGCACTAAAGTCGTTATCATTCTAGTAAAATTTTTTTCACCTTTGGCTTCCATGTAATCACGAACCAATTCATAAAAATCGTCCCTGACAACCATATGTATCTGTTTCATCTTTCTAACCTCCAATTTTTAAGTTATGTATGTACAACATATGTACAATTTGTAGAATGTACAAATTTTAACATATTTTAGAAGCAGGTTAATGTTTTATGTACAAAAATGTACGATTTATGTACAAAAACTTGTTTGCTAAACCAAAGGTTTGATGACCAAAATTGGAAGCCAATTTATTTAATATCAATATATAATTATATATTGATAATTTTTATAAATTATTATATAATTTATAATATGAAAGAAATAAACAAGAAAAAGCGATTAAATATCTGTTTAAAAACACGCTCTGATGATCAGACTTTTTTCTTTGCCACCCTAGAAGAAGCGATAAAGTTTTCCATAGGAAGGACTCATGAAATATTTACTTTGTTTCAATTAAATAACAAAACTAAAAAGAAAGAATATATTGGTTATGTTGAAAATGGAAATATTTATAGAAAGAACAATGGCTATTTAAGTAAGCTTTTTAATCGTGTCTATAGTGGAGAAATTACTTTTGATGAACTATTGAATATCATCAAACGAGATACGATTAAAGAAAAAAGAGTAAGAATGTTTACCGATGATGCTATCGGTTCTTCTAAACACGAAGGATTAGAGGATCCTTATGGTTTTCATTGGGAGACTCTTTATTGGTATGGCATGGATGAAATCACCAAAGATGAATATCTAAGATTACACGAAGAATATTGGATGGCAGAACAAAGGATGAAAGGTGAAGAGGCTACTCCAATTATTAAAAAGGATGCTGAGGCGCCTTTAGAGAGTTCTAGGTCTAAAGAATTATTTAAGAAGTGGTTTATTAATGGATTAATAAATACGAAAGCTGTTAGTCTTTACGAAGAACATAAAGAAAATAGATAGTAGTCCAAAAAAGAATAACAAATAACTATGTTTGCATTTAATGCAAAGATATAATGAAACGGTTCAATGGTATTGTTCCTCACAGGTGGGAGCAGTCAAGTATCATTGACTACTTATCACATTCTCACAGGTGGCGTTTAAAGCGTAAAATTTTAAAAAGTGCGTAAAAAATCGATATTATGTTAACCAAACGAGTATTTTAAAAATTTTTAATTACGTAGTAATTACATAAAATTGTTTGAGTTATAACCCCTATTTTTTACTAATAAATATAATAGGAGGACAATTTTATGAAATATTGCACTAACTGTTGTAACAAGACCAACCTAAAGAAAATTAAGATCAAGGGTGGCTGCTATGGATTTGATGCCTATATCTGTCCTAGGTGTTGGCACGTAGACCTATACGTGGATTCTAAGACTAGAAACAAGCTAGTCAAACGTTGGGCTAAACAGGAAGAAAATAAAGCTTTATCTATCATCATAAAAGAGGCTAACTAAAATTGGCTTACAATTTCGGACATCGAAAGCATAAATGAAATCAATCATTTATAGGGCTTTTAGCAAACAAGTTTTAGTCCCATTTTTGGCAAAATTGGGATATAAAACATTAACCCGCTTTCAATATCTCTTGAATTTGGGATATCCCAAAAGTATCCCGATTTAGGGGGTGTGACATTTTGTCATACCCCATCTTTGGATGGGTTAATCTATGTGCATGTCAACTTTAAAAACTCCCTCGAGCGGCTGAGGGAGTGCTTATCATTGTTTAGGATAAGTGGTTTTTGTTGTGTTCTTTTATTGCTTTTTGATAATCTTTGATCCTGGCATTTTCTTTAAGGATCACTTTTCCTTTTTTTCGATAAGAATTGTTATAACTGAAAAAATTTATATATCTTGTTCCTGGTGGCGAATAGACCAACACAGGATAAGGCGATTTTTTTGGATTTATGAAATTATTTGCTTTTACTTCAATTAAAAGAATTGGAAATTTCTTTAATTCGTTTAAAGTATATTTTTTCATTGTTTTTCTTGTTGCGCTTTTAATTCCTTAAGTAATTTTTTTAACCTTTCAATATCTTTTTTGTGATTGAAAGGAAGACCGTCTTCTTCCCATTCTTCGAACTCATCAATCCAAAACTCGCAATCATTTATTTTTTCTTGGAGCGAAACATCACTATTTTTAATTTGTTCAACAACATCTTCGTTTTCTTGTTGAATAAAATCATCATGCATTGGTCTAATTTTCATACTATTTACTCCTAATTATTTACTTTATATATTTTTAGAATATAGCATCAAACGCTCTTATAACTACAAATCTTGCGATAAAGAAAAGAGGGACAATTTGAATAATAATGGCAAGTAAACCCCACCAGAATCCATCAAGAGTTTGTAGGAAACTAGAAAGACATTGTAAAAATGGAATTAAAATCACAATTACTGTATATAGTATCCCGGTTCCGATTTCACCCTCTCCAAAACTATAGATTGCAGCGAGCATCAGAAATATTGCAATTAAGACAAATAACAACACTAAGATAATTGAGAATATCTTCACAATCTTATTAAATACTCCATCTGGCATAGTGAAGTCGTTTTTAAAGAAATATAAATAAATTACTAATCCTAGGATAACTGCAGCAAGTATATACAAGATAATTCTTGTTAGTTTATCGTTTTGTGCCAAAACAGTAGGAATTAAAGCTGCGCTCGCTATTCCCATTATCCCTGCTGGAATGATTAACCATTTGCCGAACGTAATCATCGCTAGTGGGAAAGTCGCACAATTTGTGGTGTTAATCGAAAAATCAATTAGATTACGACAAAAGAACAAAGTTAAAAATCCACCAATAGCTAGGAAACTTAAAATAACAGTTACCAGAGCATCTACTACGTCAATACCACCCGTACTGTTATTAGGTTCTAGTTCTTTCTTTTTACTCTTACTCATCTTTTTTTATTTAGAAAAGATTCTACTTCTTCAACACTATATTTATGTTTTTCTATTTCGCCTAAAAATTTGAGAGCTTCCACGAATTCTTTATGATTTTTCATGTAATTTAATATTTCATCATGAGTTACGGTACCCAACAAAACATCAATAGGAACTCTATAAAGTTCCTTCATTTTTACCAATATATCTAAAGGTGGTTGGAGTTTCCCAGATTCATATTTACTTAAAGTTGATTGAGTGACTCCTAAAAAACCACATACTTCCTTTTGGGTCTTTTTAGCCATCAAACGGAAAGCATGGAATCTTCTACCGTAAACTTCGTCTACACTATACATACATTCATATTTTAGTAGAAAAAAACAAATTCGTAACTTAAAATAATATGCCTTTTTGGAATATTTTAAATTACCCTCTAAATCTTGTATCGCCCACAATCTTATCTAGGGTGTCTAAAATGACAGGGCTTTCCTCTTGATGAATGTGCATATAAACATCTAGAGTCATATGAGTAGAACTATGACCTAGTCTTCTTGAAACCTGTCCTATCTGTTGAACGTCAAGTTTTCCTGATAATAACCAAGTGCAATTACTATGTCTAATACCATGCAATGTAATGTGCTTTAAACCAGCCTTTTGAGTATATTCAACAAACTTCCTTCTTATGGTTGAAAGACTAGTAGGGTTAACGGTGTTAAAAAATAGAAAGTTATCAGGCAAAACTGCCTTATTGTAACGCGTGCGATATTCGAGTAATAAGTCACACATTTGTTTAGAGATAGTGACGGTACGAGTGCTACCCTTGGTTTTAGGAGTAGTAATAATAGTCTTACCTGGTGTAGCACCTGTAATTGCTTGTTGCTCAATTCTAATGGTTGATTTAATTGGATCGAAGTGTTTGTTCATTAAACCTCTAAATTCGCCTATTCGGCATCCTAAATGCCCTATGAGGGCAAAGAAATAGTACCAGCGATCATGCTTAGGAATAACACTTAAGAATTTTTCCCATTCAGGAATACTCCAAAAGTTTTCGTTAACGCGTTTAATATCAGTCGCACGTTCAGCGATGTGAGTCATTTTAACTGTAATCAAATTAACGTATTCTTGTTTAACATAGTTAATTAGGGCGCCGTATCTAAACATTTCGTTTAATAAACTCATAATGCGATTCTTTTGTTTAGTACTCATATCAGCATCTGCGATATTTCCTCTAAATTTGTCTAAGATGTTGTTTTTACAAAATTCTCCGATTGTATAGTCTTCAAAATCCTTTAGATATTTCTTTATAGTCAGAACGTGGTGCCGATAGGTAGATGGCTTTACCGATGGCTTTTTCCACTCAAAATATTTGCTTTCTAGATAACCGAGGCGATCGCGATTGTAACCTATATCAATTTCATGTTTCGCCTTTTCTTCGTATTCAAGTTTAGCTTTGTATGCTTCTTCGGCTGTTTTGAAGCCGCTTTTTCGCACCCTTTTCTTATTAAGAAAATCGGAGGAGATGCTAGAGGCATAACAAAACACATTATTTTTCTGATAGACACCTGTATATCCAGTTTTAGTTTGATTCTTTCTCATTAAGTTTGCTCACTCTTTTTATTAAATTTGATATGTATACTTTGTCAGATGTATTTAAGTTCTTAAATAATGATTCTATGAAATCATAATTTCTATTGTCACTAACCCCAAGCAAGTAATCGGTGCTCACGTTATAAAATTTTGATAACTTGATTACACTTTGGACACTAGGCTCGGATGTACCGAGTTCATAATGTCCATAAGCTGAAACGGTGACTCCAAGCAATTTGCCAAGTTCGGCTTGGCTGAGTTTCTTCTCTTTTCTCAACTTTTTTAATCTAATGTTCATTTTTTTCAACCTTTTGTGTAATTTCTACTTATATAATACGCATAAAGTTTAATAATGTCAATAAAAATTACACTTTTTGTGTAATTGTATATAATGAGTATATGGCTAATATAAGTGAAAGACTTAGAGAATTACGCAAAGAAAAGAAAATCTCCCAAGGCGATGTTGCACAGATGCTTTCTCTTTCTCTTACCGCTTACAATCGCTACGAGCTTGGCAGCGCTGAACCTAATATTACTAATATGATTAAACTTGCAAAATTTTACGATGTTTCGATTGACTATCTAGTTGGCATAACTGACGTTAGAGATAAAACCGAAATTGTTGAGATGTTAGACAAACTTGATTCTGATGATCAAAATCTAGTTAGTAGATTAATAAAAAGATGCTCGAAAAAGTGATAATGGCGACAAATTAAAGTGTCACTATTATTTCGTTTTTTAATGAACTTATTAGTATTTATCGAGGTTTTCAGAAATAAAAAACGGTGACAATTTTGACCATTTTAGTTTGTCACCGTATTCCGTATAATGCCGATTATATCGGACTTTTTTCAAAAATGGTCGGAACGACGAGATTCGAACTCGCGACCTCTTCCACCCCAAGGAAGCGCGCTACCAAGCTACGCCACGTCCCGACTGCTATATATTTTAATACAAAAAATGTAATTTTCCTTAATTTTTAATGTTCCTATTGTCGCCTTCACTAAAGTGAGTTCTCTAATAGAAAAAATAGTCAATAAAATTAGGTAATTTTAGGTTAAAATATTTCCGTTATGAATAAGAGTGATGTTATCCATATCCGGGGTGCTAGAGAAAATAATCTTAAGAATATTGATTTAGTAATTCCTAAAAATTCTTTAACTGTGTTCACAGGAGTTTCTGGTAGTGGTAAAACCACCTTAGCCTTCGATACGATTTATAACGAAGGTCAAAGACGTTATGTTGAATCACTAAGTAGTTATGCTAGACAATTCCTTGGTGGCATTGATAAACCAGACGTTGATGCGATTGATGGATTATCACCTGCGATTTCAATTGATCAAAAGACTACATCACATAATCCTCGTTCAACGGTAGGTACCGTTACCGAAATTAATGATTACCTTCGTTTACTATTTGCGCGTATTGGCGTTCCATATTGCCCAACGCACAACGAACCAATCGTCGCCTTTAGTGTACAAAAGATGACTGAAATTGCGCTTAAGTATCCAAAAGATACTAAGCTTATGATTCTTTCTCCAGTTGTACGTGCGGAGAAAGGAACACACAAAGAAACAATTGATAAATTAAAAGGACAAGGTTTCGTTCGTTTTCGAGTGGATAAGGAATTCATTGAAAGCGATAAGCTTAAAGAATTAGATAAAAACAAACACCACGACATTGATATCGTCGTGGATAGAATAATTGTTAAAGACGGAATC
>JAZLFA010000011.1:0-3997 GCA_045615545.1 Bacilli bacterium
ATTATTTCCATTTTTATTAGTGCCTCTTTTAATTAACTGCGGTGGCAAAGATCCTGGACCTACCCCAACCGATACTTATAACGTTGTTACTACTTTTAATCATTGTTCATCTAGTGATGCTCCAACTGAGATTAAGAAAAACGAAAGTTTTACTTTTCATGTAAAAGCAGATGAAGATTATGCTCTTCCAGAAAGTATCGATGTTACTGGATGTGAATGCACTTATACAAAGAAAGCTCAATCAATTACTATAAGTAATCCCACTAGTGACGTTTCAGTTACAGTAGATGCTCAACAAGTTATTTTTACTTATTCCATTACTACCACTCTTGAAAATTGTTCTTCTACTGATGTTCCAGAAAAAATTAAAACTGGACAAAGTATTACATTTACAGTAACTCCTACTACGGAAGATTATGTTATTACCGATAAGTCAATTCAAATTACTGGTTGTGAATATGAATTTAAATCAGAAAATAACAAAATTACAATTAAAAATGCCTCCAGTGATGTAATTATTGTAATTGAGGCTGAAGAAATTGCTAAAACTAAAATAAATTATCGACAAGTTGAGCATTGTACTCTCACCGGCGCTCCTGAAACGATTAAAACCGGGGAAAGTAAAACATTCCATATAGTGTGCGATGATGGATATTATATGAGCTATATAACCATTTTCGGCGCAGAATGTGAATTTACATGGCGTAGAAAAGAAGAAGATATTACAATTAAAAACCTTGATCCTACAGCTAGTGATGTTACTTTATGGTTTTTTATTAATGAGATAATAACTTGTAACGTTGCAAAAAAATCTACTAATTGCATTATTAATGGTCCCGACACATTGGAAATGTTTACTACTACAGAGTTCACTGTAACGCCTAATGATCACTATCTTATGCCTGATAGAATTTTGATTGATGGTGTTGAAGATTATAATTACGATAAAGATAACAAAACAATTTCTATTATTAATCCGTATAGTAGTGTTGTTACTATTACAATTAGTTGTTCTATCGAACGTTTTACAATCCATTTTAATAATTGCGATGGCACAGAACTATATGTTGCTACTGTAGATTATGGAACGACTCCTACTTATGGAGGACCTACTCCCACATATGATAGCGGAGATCCGTTAGAAAATTATGAATTTACTGGTTGGAATCACGAAATTGTTCCCGCCACTGAGGATACGACATACATAGCTCAGTATAAATTAACTCAAACTGATATTTATTTTAAAGTCATTATTCCTGCTGGATCCAAAACTACGACAATTACTATTTATGGAGAAACCGCCAAAGGCGGATGTATTATATGGGACTACAAAGGCATAAGTAATATTAATCCAGGTGAAGTTAATGCATCTCAATATTATGTTGGGTCGGAAGAAGATCGAACAATATGTATAAAAATTTTGTGTGATGATTTTAACAATATTAGATTAAAATGTGATTTTTTAGTTGAAACATTGTATTTAGGTAAATCAGTAACTGTTATTAGTGATTATGCCTTTGAGTGGGCTGCTAATATTAAAACAGTCATAATAGCGGGAAATCTAGAAACAATTGGTTATCATGCATTCTTCGATAACGCAGAACTTACATCTATTACATTACCGAATACGGTAGTTTCAATTGGCGCAAGTGCTTTTAAAGGTTGTTCTAAATTAACTACAATAAACATTCCCGATTCGCTAACTGAAATAGGTTCGTCGGTGTTTAGTGGTTGCACAAGTTTAACGTATTATACTTGTACCAAAAATAGCCAACTTAAATCTATTGGTTTTGAAGCGTTTGCTGATTGCACTTCGTTAAAAAAAGTTTATATCCCTGCAAAATTAGAAACGATTTATTTAGGTAATAACGCCGCATTTAGAAATTGTACCGCTTTAGAAGATATTGAAATTGATGATAAAAACACGGTTTTTACAACCCAAGTTAATGGTCAAGAATGTAATGCCTTAATTAAAAAAGATACCAAGGCATTGATTTTTGGCACATGTAATTCAGTAATTTGTGAAGGTATAACTAGTATTGAGGAGAATGCGTTTAATGGTTTGAGGATTAAAGAAGTAAAAATACCGAGCACAGTTACCAATATTGATGCTACTGCATTTGATTATTGTAGCGAAATTACAACGATGTGGGTTGATCCAAATAATGCAAATTACACTAGTAGAGATAAAAACGGCAATGAATGTAATTGTATTATTGTTAACGAAGGTGTTGTATTTAAAGGATGCTGTGATATGGTTTTATCTGAACAATTTACTACTATTGGAAAACATGCATTTTATGGTTGTTCTAAATTAATAGAAATTCAAATACCATCTTCTATCACTCGGATTGATAACGGAACATTTGCAAGATGCACTAATTTAAAGCAAGTAACATTTGCCCCCAACTCTAATCTTGTACATATAGGTCAAGATGCTTTTGAAGCTTGTGATATAGAATCTATTACTATTCCGAAAAGTTTAAAAACATTAAAAGATGGGTACGCTTTCTATATGTGTTCGAATCTATCACAAGTTATTTTCGAAGAAGGAAGTACTTTAGATAATATTGGATGTAGAACATTTGGGAGATGTGAGATAGAACATATTGATTTACCAACTACTCTTAAAGTAATTGATGAAGAAGCTTTTGCTAGTTGTAAATTAACCTCAATCAAAATTCCTAGTTCAGTTACATTGGTTGATTCACAGGCATTTGGCAGTTGCAACTCCCTTACAAAAGTTGACTTAACTGAATTCACCGATCCTGCTAATGTGCCGATAGCAGGAAACAACAAACAACCTTTCGATGGTTGTCCAGAAGAATTGAGACTATATGTTGCTAGTGAAGCGATGCGTGATGCATTTATCGCTAAAGGTGGCGGTTGGCCAGCTGATTCTAATAAGTATGTAATTGGCGCACCTAGTATTTAATTTAAGTTATAATATTTTACGTGAGTAAAATAACCTATTGCTATCATTCTCATACTTACCGTTGCGGACACGCCAGTGGCGAAGATGAAGATTATGTAAAGAAAGCTATTGAATTTGGTCTAAAAGACTTTGGAGTTTCTGACCACGTTATTTTGCCACACATTGTTCAACCAGGTATGCGAGGCGCCTGGAATTTACTTGATGATTATCTATCTTCAATTAAATCACTAAAAGAAAAATATAAAGATCAAATTAATATTTACACTGGTTTTGAATGTGAATATATGCCTCAATATGAAGAATATTATCGTTCTTTGCTTAAAGAGAAGAAAGTTGATTATCTAATTTTAGGTCAACACTGCTATTTTAAAGATAATCGAGTAATGTGGTATTTCCACATGGGAGAACAAGGCTTAAAAGAATACACAGAACATATAATTAACGGTATGAAGAGCGGACTATTTATGTATGTCGCTCATCCAGATATGTTTATGTGCGTTACTAATAAATGGAATGATGTAACTAAAAAATACGCCAAGATGATTATTGATGCTGCAATTAAATACGATTTACCATTAGAGATTAATTTATGTCACGCTCGTGAAAACGGAATTAGAGAAATCGATGGAGTAAGATCTTATTATGAATATCCATTTACACCTTTTTGGGAAATGGTAGCTAAAAGCAAAGCCAAAGTTGTCATTGGCTTTGATGCCCATAATCCTAAAGACGTATTTAAACCCGGGATTGAAATTGTTGATTACGTAGTTAAACAAACTGGAATAAAACCAATATATAATTTGTCCCTAAAGGACAAAAAGAATAAAATATAACAAGAGGTAGTTATGGGAAGAGCACACGAAGTTAGAGCTAAATCAATGGCCGCAACCGCCGCGAAAAGAAGTGCGCTATTTATGCGCGCTAGTAAAGAAATTTATATGGCGGCTAAAAGTGGTGTGCCTGATATTAATGCTAATCTTGCTTTAAGAAGCGCTGTAGAAAAATGGAAATCTCAACAAGTTACTAAAGATGTAATTGAAAGAGCAATTCAAAAAGCTAAGG
>JAZLFA010000012.1:0-14048 GCA_045615545.1 Bacilli bacterium
CCATCAATTATCATCGTGCGTTTATTTTCTTTAATTACTTCTTCGCTTATTTCATCAGTTTCATCAAAGATGTCACCCACTACTTCTTCCAATATATCTTCCATAGTGATGATTCCTTCAGTGCCACCATATTCATCTTTAACTACAGCAATATGCACTTTTTTCTTTTTAAAATCATCTAATAAATCTAATACTTGATAATTTCTTGGAATTACAAGTGGGGCAAATAATAAGGAAGAAATATCAATTTCTTCTTTACTAAGAAGTTTTTTAGATAATGTTTTAATTGGTAAAACACCAATAATATTATCAATTGTATCTTTATAAACAGGAACACGAGAATATTTTAAAATGTCTTCGTTTTCTAATATTTTAGAAATATCATCTTCCACGTCGATAGCGAATACATTTACCCTAGGAGTCATTATTTCAAAGGCTTGAATATCAATTAAATCAATCGCACCTCTTACAATTTCAGCCTCATCTTGTTCAAGTTCACCATTTTCAATGATTTCATCCACCATTTCATCAAGTTCTTCTTCCGTAATAGCTTCAACTTCAATATTCTTCTTAAATAGTTTTGTGATGCCATTAAATAGCTTAGAGATTGGGAATGTGATAATAAAGAAAGCATAGCAGAAAAATTGAACTGGATAGGCAAAGACTAACGATAAAGTATAATTAAATCTTTTCGCAAATGCCTTTGGCATAAATTCACCAAATATAATAATAACTACTGTAAAAATAATAGCCCCAATTAACGCACCATTATTAGGATCAATGCTAACGGCAATTCCAGCAACAATAGAAGAAGCTAAAATATTAACAAGATTATTACCAAATAATATTGTTGAAATCGTATATTCATAATTTTCAGCAAGTTTTAATGCTAACTTAGCAGTTTTACTTTTATCACTGGCCTTTTTTAAACGGAGTTTATCCACAATACCATAAACCATGTCACTAGCGGAGAAGAAGGCACTAAAGACGACTAAAATTGCAATAATAACATAATATAACCAAATCATTGTCCTTTCCTCCTAACAAGATTTGGTTCCGCAATATCGCTAACAATCTCTTCTAATATATCTTCCATAGTGACCATACCAATAACTTGGTCATCATTTCTAACTATCGCAATATGCGTTTTATGTTTTTTAAACCCATCAAATAAAGTCATTAATGAGACTCTAGAAGAAACAAAATATGGTTTTTGAATAACTTTACGTAATTGAATATTAGAATCTTTTAAATATAATGAAACATATTTCTTAACAATAAGAATACCAATAATATTATTAAAATCATCTTTATATAAAGGTATGCGCGAATAACTTGTTTCATTAACGATTTGATGGAGCTTTTCTCTAGTTAATCCCGTAACATTAATCGCAAACATCTTTTCTTTTGGTGTAAATACCTCTTTAACATGCATTTCACTAAATTCGAGAGAAGATTGAATAATATCTGCTTGTTCTTCTTCAATATCGCCAACTTTTTCACTATTAGCGACAACATTTTCAAAGTCTTCTTGAGTGAATTCATCATCTGTTTTAACCTTGAATATCTTTTCAATTGCGTTAACAAGAAATTCAAAGAGTTTGGCAATAGGATAAAAGATAACCATTAATCCATATGTTGGATAAATGAGAACTTTGCTCATTTGATCAGGTATTGCTCTAGCAATAGTCTTTGGTAAAGTATCGCCTAAAATATACACAATTAAAGTCATGATAATTGAGGATATTAAAGAGGAATAATTTTCTAATCCAGTACCAACAAAATATTTATAAAAAAGTAACGCTGACACGGTAGAAAGCGCAATTGCAACAATATTATTACCTATCAATACAGTTGTAAGAGCGCGATCATAGCTCTCACAAACTTTAACAACTAATTTAGAGGTTCGTTTTCCTTCCTCTGCTTCAACCTGTAACTTAAATCGATTACAACACGCTAAGGCAGTTTCAGCTGATGAAAAGAAAAAATGTCCAACGATACAAAGAATAATTATTATCCACGATATGGGGTCAGGCATTAATGAACCACTTCCTTTTCAGTCAATGGATGTATTTTATCATAATAAAATGCAAACTCAAAATAGTAACAAAAAAAGGTATACGAACGTATACCTTAATTTATTAATAATTTAGTTTAGAATTATTTGCCTTTCATTTCGGCTTTTAATTCTTTAACCCAGTTGACTGTTTCAACTTCTTTTTGTTCAAGTCCGTCTTTTTCAACACAAGCTTGAATTAATTCTTTACATCTACGAAGTGATAATGGGCTCTTCACTTTAAAGACAAGTGGGATTTCTGCGTAGATACCTTTTGCAGAAGCATCTTGAACTGGGATTGTTGTTCCTTCGTAATCTTTTGGATTTAATGCGAAGTATAACTTTAAGCTCTTGCCAGCAATTGTTAACTTAGCATATGTTTTACGATGTAAACGGAATGTATCACCAGAATTAGACACTCTTGATTTTAAACCATAACTTAAGAATTCATTCTTAATTTCATTATAGTTATTTTGGAGGTCTTTTTCTGCTGCGAATAATCTTTCATGGAATGGGATTCTCACGATTGGTTTCTTTTCAACAGGTTCTTCTTTAGCTGGAGCAGGTTCAACAACTGGTGCAACTACTGGTTCAACAGCTGGAGCTGGTGCAACTACTGGAGCTGGAGCGACTACTGGAGTAGGTGCTGGAGCTGGAACTGGTGCAGCTGGAGCTGGAACTGGTGCTGGTGCTGGAGTTGGAGCTGGTACAGCAGCTTGAACACCACCATTGAAGTATTGAACAACGAGTGGTCCGCCAAAGCTTGCGCCGGTGATTGAGCCACGGTTTTCGTCACCACGATGTG
The DNA here is from genome assembly GCA_045615545.1 of Bacilli bacterium. GTDB lineage: Bacteria > Bacillota_I > Bacilli_A > RFN20 > CAG-826 > SIG220. The sequence goes on from JAZLFA010000012.1 coordinate 2,862, forward strand.
GTTTTTCATCTTCAGGTTTATTAGCGTTAGCACGTGACATTTCATCACGAACGATGTCTCTAACAACATCTCTAATAATGCTTGCTAATTCATTAGCGTCAACTTTTCCACTATCTTTAGAAGCTTCTTCATGATTAACAGGAAGTTCTTCAACAATAATTTCTTCTGGTTGAGCAGCAACTTCATTTGGTTCAACCATGAAGTCTGCCATTGGTTCATATGGAGTTTCACTAACAGTTTCTTCTGCTGGTTTAACTTCTTCAGCAGGAACTTCTTCAGATTTAACTTCGTTAGCTGAATCGGCCATTGCAAAGGCTTCTTCATTAACATCTTCAGCTGGAGTTTCTCCTGCTGGAACTTCTGCAACTGCAGCTTCTTCTTCTTTTCTTTCAGCAGCTAATCTACCGCTACGGACTAAACCGATAATGTAAGTAACAACTGTAAAGATGTATCCGAGTAATCCACAAACTAACATTGAGAATACTAAGATAGACCAAAGTGGAGTTAACTTACCAATTTCACCAAATGGATTTCCAGTGAATAAATTAATGAATACTGTTAAATATGGGGATTGAGGTAATCTTACTGATGCTGCAAAATCAAGAACAGCAATAGTAGCAAAGATCATTACAATAACATACCAAATGTAACGTTTTGTTTTGCGTTTAATGCAGAGGATTAATCCAACGATTAAACCGACTAAAAATAACAATAAGGAGCCAAATGTTACATAAGTTGTCCACCAATATTGTTCTCCGCCAGGAGCATAGCCTGCCTTAAGGGTAAAAATTTCACCAAGTGAGGTAAGTTTACCGGTCATGTAAGGAATGAATTCGCCAGCGAATGATCCACCTTCAGCAGGTAATAAACCTAATAAAAGGAAAATCGCAAGCCAAGCGACAACAAACACTAAAGAAACGATAAAAAACGCCACCATAGGTTTTTTAAGAGTTTTTTTCATAAATCTCTCCTTTTTCTAAACTGTCTTAATTTTATACATATACACGCGAAAAGTAAAATAAAAATGTAAATTATATATGTTTATTACGCATAAAATGATTGATTTTGCCATAAAACAGTAGATTGAAACGAATAAAAAAACAGATAAAAATGATTAAAATTTACATTTTTTTGAACCAAAAATATCATCTTTCAATCCAAAAATAAATATTTGAAAAAAATATCAAAAAAAATGTAATTACCTAAAATATTACTGATAAATCGTGTTTATTTTTCGAGTTTTTTAATTATTTTAGTCTTTAATTTATAATACTTAGTGTGGTAAGGATGTTCCCGTAATGACAAATTGAAACGGCTCTTGCCTACTAGCACTGTACATGGATGAGTAAATTCATTAAACCCATATTCTCCATGATATGCTCCCATACCAGAATGCCCGGTTCCGTTAAATGGAGCGCCTTTAACAATAAAGTGATTGCAAACTTCATTAATACATCCACCACCAAATTGTTGAGAGGACATCACTTTATTAGCCCACTTAATATTTTTGGTAAATACATATAAAGCTAATCCATGTTCACGGTTAGAAATAATTTCAAGTAAATCATTAACCTTATCATCCTCATAAGTCACAATAGGGATAATTGGATTAAATAATTCATGATTAACAATTGGCTCATCAATCTTAACTGGGTAAATAATTGTTGGAGAAATCTTTAACGACTCTTCATCACCAAATCCACCATAAACAATTCTATCTTTATATTGGTTAGCTTCTTCTAAACAATATTTGTATGCGCTTTTACTAATCATTTTGGAATATTCATCATTTTTAGTCGCATCTTCACCGATTTGACGAATAAATTCTTCTTTTAAGAGTTTAACAAATTCATCACTAACTTCTTTTGCTACCGCTACTTGATTGATGTTGATGCATATTTGACCGGAATTAAGAATTTTAAAGAAGGCAACTTTTCTTGCGGCATCTTTTAAATTAGCGTCTTTACGAATAATACACCAGTTACCATTTTCTCCACCAAGTTCTAATGCGGTTGGCGTTAAATTCTTAGCGGCACATTCTAATACATGGACACCAACTTTAGGTGAACCAGTATAGAAAATCTTATCAAAGCGTTCATTTAAACAATAATCCGCGATATCATGTCCACCATCAATAACTGTGATATACTTTGGATCAAAATATTCATTAATCATATCTTGCATCACTTTGGTGCAATTAGCGGATTTAGAGCTTGCCTTAATAACAGCGGTGTTACCACCACTAATCGCCGCTACTAATACACCAAGAGTTAAATATATAGGAAAGTTGAATGGCGAAACAATTAAAGACACTCCATAAGGTGTGCGATATATTTTTGTCTTCTTGCTAGGGAAACACATTAATCCTGAACGAACTGTTTTAGGCCTGCCCCACCTTTTTAAATGATGAAGAGATTCATTTATCTCAATTAGGACACTACCAATCTCACATAAATATGATTCAAGATAATCTTTACCTAAATCATCATATAAGGCTTTAGCGATTCTTTCTTCATAAGCAAGAAAAGCTACTTTAAGTTTTTTTAACATCTGTATTCTAAAAGATATTGGTAAAGTCTCACCTGTATTGAAATAGCGTCTTTGATTTAATACTATTTGATGAATTGATTCGTTAGTAAATTCCATACTTATTTCCTTTCTTGTAATAATTTTTTTAATAATAAATATCTTTGATATTTTTCTTCACTTACAAAATGATCGTTTCGATTTTGTAAAAGTGATAGAGAATAATTAACTTCCTCATTAAGTTGTTCGCTTGTTAAATCAAATATCACGCCATTAATATAGTTAAAGCAATGTAGATTTCCATCTTTAAGCATTACTCCATATACTTCTCCGCCAAATATATCTTGGCATAAAAATGATGTAATAGAACATTGTCCTAATGAGGGATTATCATTTGTCCAGCGTATACGCATTCTAGGAGCGCAGGTCTTTTTACACCAAATAGAAAGAAGGAGTTGATAAAAATGATTCATATCATTTATGAAATGATATTCATTATTAATCGGTTTAAAGTTTGCGTTTATTTGGTTGAAGAACATAGTAATTCCGTTCCAATTAAATAGGTCGAAATCAAATGCGGCATGATAAATTGATCACCAACATGCTCAAAATCGATTGACATAATAACAGGAATAAAATATTTAATATATCTACCAAGGAAAGGTAAATATCCCATAACAACTTCAAGAACTAATTTAAGGATTTCAATCGCTTCACCAGAAGAAATAGAATCAACCGCTCTATCAACTATATCAAGAATAAATCCTGGAGCGGCATCTAAATAAAATCCCCACTGTTCATCAACTTGTGTTACTTCGCTAACTGATGTATGGATTTTAGCAATATCTCCATCTTCAAACATATTGGCGAATTTAATTCGTGCTTCAATAGCTTCTAATCTAGTTTCACAAGATTGGAAACATTCTGGAAGTTGATCAGTTGGAAGAATATATATTTTTTCTCTACAATCAAATATATTTTTCATCGCCGTAACTAAGGCATTAATATCACTATGATAATATGTGCTTCCTGGAGCTTTCTTTTCCCAAAGTGATAAATTATCTTTTATTGAGAAAGTGATACGTTTACCATATACCTTAAATCCACATTCTTGTGGAGGAATATAGTTAATTAAGTCATCAGTATTAGTGATATTAAATATATTATTGTATCTTTCATTATTTTCTTCGCATGTACAATTACTAGGCGCAAATAAGTAAGTAAATACTTTATTGCCGCTATCGGTTAATTCTTTACTAATTAGATTACCAATTGAGCCACCTCTAGAATGACCAGTAATAAAATATATTTGTTTTAAATCATTATTCTTATAAGTAGAAATATAATTATTAATTCTATTAAATAAACGCACCGCGGCTACATCATAACCTTTATGGTTAATTTTATGTTTCCATTCTAAATGGATATTTTCATCAACCATGTATTCTGGTCCATCATAACCAACATCAAAGTTGCTACCCATTTGTTCAGGCGTAGCTGTGCCACCAAAATATAATGCGTATACTTGGGTACCTTCAAATTCCATATGTCCAACAATAGATTTGTTAACATCATGTTTATCTTCGTCAAATTCATTTGGAAATGTTTCTATTGTTTGACAATCATTAAATCCTAAATAACGCATTGTGGAATAAATCGTGCCGTCGTTATAAAAACTACCATCGTCATTTTTAATATAGATAGGAACATTATCATTATCACCACAAATAGATACAGCAACTTTTAAGAGATCTTTATCAAATACATTTTGATTTAAATCATTAAACATCGCCTTATCATATTGGAAAATATTTCCAGTTGATTCATATACATTTTCACCAACAGAGAAAGAATATTTAAATTCGTGAGTTTTATATTCTTTTCTTGCGTTAAAGTTACAGCCAGTAATGATTAATGGAGTAATAAGAAATAAGAGAATATTTTTTTTCATAAGTTAATCTCTTTTATTCTATTATACACATATGCGTATTATAATGATAAATAATATGCGTTCGATTAGAGAAATATTTGTTATTGGTTTAGGCCCATCAAGTTCACACACAATGGGTCCTGTTAAAGCAGTTAATTATATATTAGAAAAATATAATGACATTAAAGAAGTTAAGGTTACTTTATATGGTTCTTTAGCCCTAACAGGAAAAGGACACTTAACTGATTATTTTATTGATAAAAAATTAAGTAATTATAAACATTCAATAATATTTGATTATAAAACTAAGACTGCTCATCCTAATACGATGTTATTTGAAGTAATAGATTCTAAAAATAAAACATATAAAGAAACAATAGTATCTATCGGTGGCGGTACTATCATAACTGAAGATAGTAAAAATAATCCTCCAAGAGAAATCTATCCCCATAACTCAATGAGGGAAATATTAGAATATTGTGAAAAGAATAGATTAACTATCCCACAATATGTTCGTAAATTTGAAGGCGAGTCAATAATTGACTATGCCTATGATATTAGAGAAGCAATGGCAAGAGCTGTTCAAAGAGGAATAACCACTACTGGCCTTCTTCCAGGAGGTTTAGGAATAAAAAGAAAAGCTCCTGAAATGTATAAGCGATTAGTTAATGAAGTAGATCCACGTAGTAAATCTAATTATGAATTACGTATGGCAATAGCTTCAACAGCATCAAGTGAAGAAAATGCAGGGGGAGGAGAAATTGTTATTGCTCCTACTGCTGGTAGCTGCGGAGTTATTCCAGGAGTATTAGCCTATCTAGATGCAAGAGGTAACACAGAAAAAGAAGTTCTTGATGCATTATTAGTTGCGGGATTAATTGGTATCTTATGTAAAACAAATGGATCAGTAAGTGGAGCGGAAGCTGGTTGCCAAGCTGAAATAGGAGTTGCCTGCGCGATGGGAGCGGGCGCTATTGCTTATGCAAAGCATATGCCTAATCATAAAATTGCTCAAAGTGCGGAAATAGCCTTAGAACATTCTTTAGGTTTAACTTGTGATCCTGTTAGAGGTTTAGTGCAAGTCCCTTGTATTGAAAGAAACGCAATGTATGCTTTAAAAGCTAAATCCGCAGTTGCTTTAGCAAAATTAATTCCTTCTGAACTCACTATCATCTCTTTTGATGATTCAGTTAAAACAATGTTAAAAACAGGAAGAGACCTACAATCAGGGTATCGCGAAACAAGTCAAAAAGGATTAGCCGAGCTAATCAAATAATTAACTTCTAGTTGACCAGTTATGTAATAACTTAGAAGTATAATAAGTATCCGCTACACAGTACGCTAAAGAAGTTAAAGCCCATGTTATTGGATATAAAAGAGTAACCCATAAATAACTATGGAAATAATCTAAATTAAATAAAGTATTAAGGAAGATAATTCTTAAAATAACGGAACCAGTCAAAGTGATAATAGTCGGTGGGGCTGGTTTTTTTAATCCTCTTAAAAAAGCACTGGAACATTCCATATATCCATCGATAAAATGCGTGCTACAAATAATCGCTAATCGCATAGAAGAAATCTTTAATATCTCATCAAATCCTGCTTCATTTTCATTTAATAAAGCTTTAATTAATGGTTCTCTTAATAAAATAATAAATCCACCTACTAATACACCTGCTGCTGTTTCTAAGATAAATGAATACTTTAATATCTTTTTAACATTCGCGTAATTCTTTGCCCCATAATTTTGTCCCACCATTGATAAAACACCAGTACCAATAGCGTTAAGAAAGAAATAGATATAAGACTCTAAATTCATACATGCCGTATTAGCCGCGATTGTCGTAGTGCCTAAAACATTTACTGAAGCTTGAACAATAACGTTACTAATTGAAAAGAAGACGGATTGTAATCCTGAAAATATGCCGTGTTTAATTATCTCAAGAGATTCATCTTTATATACTTTAAAACCTCTAAAAGTAAAACATACATAATTATCTTTTTTAAATATTAATACTAAATATATTAATATCGCACTAACAGCGTTACTTATCGCCGTAGCGATACCTACTCCTAAAACATCCATTTTGGCAACAATTACTAATAGTAAATTTAAGCCAATATTAAATATACCACTAATAAGTAACACAAATAGAGGTGATCGACTATCTCCATAGGCTCTAAGAGCGTTACTACCAGTATTAAATAAAATAATAAATGGTGAAGCTAAAAAATATACTTTTAAATATGTAGTAGCCTTATCAATCACTAATGGATCAGTTGACATCCAAGTTAAAAAATAATGGCAACAGAAAAAACCAATAAGTGCGACAACTACACCACTAACAATAGAAATAACAAATGAACTTTGTAAATATCTTTGAATGGTAACTTTTTCGCCCTTACCAATCGCATTAGATATGACGACGTTAACACCTAAAGATAAACCTAAGAATAATCCTAAGACTAAATTAATTAAGGCATTATTACTTCCAATCGCACTGGCGCTAGTAGAACCACCACCAAATTGTCCAACAGTAAATAAATCAGCAGTTGTATAAAATAGCTGCAATAAACTAGTTAAAAGAAATGGCAACGAGAATCTGATAAGTTTTACCATCAGATTTCCAGTTGTCAAATCTAATTTTTGATTAAAGAAATTTTTGTGCATAGATTAATTCTATACACAATAAGTAATATGTTAATACTTAATTAGCATTTTTCTTACTTTTAACGTAAAGAATAATTGTTCTAATTAGGAAGAATAAGGTAAATGCTAAGAAAATTGCGGTTTGTAATATGGTGTCTACTGGTTTAGCAAGTAAACGTTCCGCTCCGACAGTTGGAGAAATTGCACTAACATATTGAGTGTTAGTCATACCAAGATAGATAGTATAAATAGTTAATCCAATTCCAACAGCGGTGAATATTGACATATGGATAAGGGCATGGAACTTATCTTCTTTACGGTAATTAAATAAATCACAAGCAATAATGATGAATAAACATAATGGTAATAATAACCATAAATAATATGGCCAAGTTAAATAGAAGGTTCTACCTTGAATATAACTAGGTCCCCAAAGAACAACACCAAATCTATTAAGTGTAAAATACATAAAGATAACTAATAATGTTGTATATATACCGTATTTAACACTTTTCTCTCTTTTTTCAGTATCATTAGGAACTTTCTTAATGACGTAATAAAGTAAATAAGAAAAACCAATAACAAGAATAATAAATATTATTAACGCTAATATAGAGTATCCTGGGAAAGGATATGGTTTAGTAAATGAATGATACACAATCGTACCACTTAAAATACTACTAACTAATCCAATAACGGATAAACAAATAGCGATAATTAAATATAGTTTAGATAATGACTTTTTATATTCTGGTCTAAGAGCTAATCTAGCAACATATAAAATTGCTAAAACAAATAGACAAGCAAACATAAGTGCAGGAATACTTGATATAAAGTAGATATCATGTAATCCAGCATAAGCATTAGAGATATCACTTAATACCATATTAGTCGCATAGAAATTAACCACCGCACCAATAATAGTTAATACTATAACTGCAATAATAGAAGGAAGATTCTTTTTCATTATTTCATTGCCTCCTCATATGTTGCGTAATATTGATTAATAGTAAAACTATTATCATCATGAACTGTAATAGTTTGACAGCCCATTATATCTTTATTCGCGTATATTCTATCGGTAGAAGTAACTCCATAGCTAAGAGTAATACCTTCATATTCCATTGCCCAGTTACATACATGGTCATGGCCAACAAATATTCCTTTAGTGCCATGGGTTTTCATTTCTTTAAATAAACCAGAATTATAAAGTGGACATGAACAAGATTCTCCGTTTTCTCCATTTTCAAATAATAAAGGATACTTAATAGGATCTTCTTCATGTTTCTTCCATGCATCATCAAATTCTGGAAGCGGGATATGGAAGAAGGCTAATGAAGTAACATAGTTACCACCTTGCTTACTATAATCAGTTAGGTTCTTATACCAATCAATTTGACTTTGCTTGATATAGTCATAACCAATATATTCACCAAAATTATATCTATTACTATCAAACACCACTAATTGAGTATGAGTGATTCCACCCTCCACTAAATTAATCGCGAAGTTCGCGTTACCAAACACATCATCATCTTGAATATCTTTAAAAATACAATAAGATGAATCACTATTACTTAATTCATTTAAATAACCAGTAACCCAGTCTATTGAGAAATAGCATTGTTCATCATGGTTACCCCAAGTAACTGTCCAAGGGATTTCAAATTCATCAAAGAACGAGAATAATCTTTTCGCAGTTACCTTATCAGCGAAAGTAAATAAGTCACCTGTAGTAACGATTAAATCAGCTTTCCCACCAGCATTAGCTTTATTAATTGCAGTTCTCATAAAAGCAAACTGCCTATCTTGATCATCCTTATTAGCAAGGTGGATATCAGATAATTGAATAATCTTAAAATCATCCTTCCAACCCATTTCCAAAATGTAATCACTAGAGCTATATGTCTTAGTACCACATGATGTAAGCGCTAAAGCGGATAACAAAAAAGCATAAGCAAATTTTGTTTTCTTCATATTTAGTACCTCTTTAAATTTATTATATTTTAATATAAGGAAAAGAAAAAGGATAAAGTTATTAATTACTTTTTAAATTGAATCTTGATTTTATATTAATAGAATTCACCCATGGTAGCTAATGACTACCGCCTAATGGAGATTCTTTTTATTCATAAATATATTCTTTTATTCACTTCTAACATACCAAAATGTGGTTATTTTTCATCAAAATGGTGAGCCAAGTGCTTACCGCTTTGAACTATTAGCTCTAAGTGATGGACACATAACCCTATGTCGTTTTTGAACTTAAATATTATATCAATAGTTTTCTCAGTTACATAGACTGAATCGATAAATATCTCCACGAATGCCTTCTTGGTTTCTTCATCCCATGCATCGTATTGCTTGATGAAGAAAAAGTATTCTCTAATCTCTTCTCTAGCCTTTTCCAAGTCAACAGGCTCGCATTTCTTTAATTCGAGTTCCTGTTTTTCTTTTATCTCATTAAGTTCCTCTATTCTTTTTAAGAATGGCTCAACGTTTCCTGCCTTTTCCACCACGACAACAAGATTATCAAGTTTCTTCATTTTGTCTGTTAAAGCCTTCTTTTTAAGCTCAGTGTCTGTGCTTAGAGACTTATAAGATTTAATAATGTCGTTAATAAGCATGTCTCCGAGATCCTTATCCTGGAAGAAATTGAATATCTCTCTAAAAATAATTTCTTCAATTTCCTCTTTGTTATATCTAACGCTTGGATGATTCATCTCATGAGCACGGCTGCATCTATAGTAATAATATTTATTGCCAGTTCCAGACGTCCCTGCCTCACAGTGCATTTCAGCGTTACAATATTTGCATCTCATCAAATGTCTGAAATAAAATGGCTCTTTTGCATGGAATTTGCCTCTAGACTTATGATTTATCGTTAATCTTTCCTTAGCTTTTTTGAATGTGTCTTCGCTAATAATCGGAGGAAAGACATTCATGTTCACGGTCCCTTTGAATTCGTAATAGCCATAATAACTGGATTATTTAACATGTTTTGAAGTGTTCCATGAGGGATATATTTTCCATAATTATCAACATATCCTTTATCTTTAAAGGTGTTACATATATCCATGACGGTTTGTCCACCTATAACATAGCTATTAAATAGCTCTTTCACTATATAAGCTTTATTCTCATCTATTTGTGTGATAGGAGCTTAACCCGTAAGATAAGCTAAAATAAAGTCTTGGAAATGCGCATTACCAAGTAAATAAACATCGCCCTGAATTGAATAAGGTTCATCTGTTAAATATTGGCCTTCATCAAATTCGTCATCTATAACTTCTTGAAAATCAGAAGCAAAGATATCGTTAAAACCTAGGTCAGTCATTTGAATGTTCAACGCTTCCCAGTCAATTTTTCTTAATTCCTCATCAAGAAGCTTCTTATCCCATTTAGCAAGTTCAGATGTTTTGTTATCTGCTAGTCTTAATGCATTAGCTTGGTCTGGAGTTAAATCTTCTGCAACAATAACAGGAACTTCTTTTAATCCTAGCTTTTGAGAAGCTTTAAGGCGTGTATGACCTGCGATAATAATAAAATCCTTATCTACAATGATTGGATTCTTAAAACCAAATGTTTGAATGGATTTAGCAACTTCCTCTACGGCTTCATCATTCTTTCTTGGATTATTGTCATAAGGTATAACTTTAGTTATATCGACTAGTTGAACCTTTATCATTTCCATTCCTCCTTATTTGCTTCAAGCTTTTTCTTTTGAATTGCTATGGCTTCACTGTTTGTAGCCCATTCAGGACCATAGAATTTCTCAAGAATGTATTGAGCAGTTTGAGGATTTGGATCATGCCAGATTTCACTTTCCTCAAATGTTGCTTTATCAACACCGCGTTTGTTTTGATAAACAAGTTTTCTCTTGTTTGTTTTGTAGTAGCCTGTTGCTACATCAATTAACGAATTTAAGCACTTAGCCAGAATCCTCACGTTTGTTGGATTATTAGCTTGTTTAAGATCTATATGATTTGTAATAAGCTCTCTATAATCTTTAACCTTAATGTTTAGATATTCGCAAATCTGCTGTTCTGTAGCTTTTGCTAAGACAAGCATTGATATCGTA
>JAZLFA010000013.1:0-11091 GCA_045615545.1 Bacilli bacterium
TATTTGTTAATTAGGAAGGCTTAACAATCTAAGACCTTCTTTTTTAATATTTATAGCAGCATTAATATCCCTATCATGATGGTTGCCACATTTAGGACATGTCCAACTTCTATCACTTAATGTTAGGTTATCATTTTTATAACCACATTCATGGCAGAGTTTACTTGATGGGAAATATCTATCTACTTTGATTAGTTTCTTGTTTCTCCAGTTAAGTTTATATTCTAAAAAGCTTAAGAACATGTAGTAAGGTCTATCTACAAGCATCTTAGAAAACCTTATCTTGTTATCTTTAGATTGCATTGATTTAATATCTAGATCTTCTACAAAGACATAATCATAGGTGTTCGCTACTAGAAAAGATAACTTATGAAGGAAATCTTTCTTTTGATTCGCGACATGGGCTTGATACTTTCTAAGCTTATCATAGGCTTTAACACTGTTCTTACTGCCTTTTTTACATCTAGATGCATTTTTTGATAACATCGCTAGTTTCTTAAGTGATTTAGTATAGTAATTAGGCATATCTACTTTATTACCATTACTATCAACAAATAAAGAAGACATAGAAAAATCTAGACCAATAGAATTATAAGCATCTAATTCATGATCCAGTTCTTCTAACAATGTGTTTTCTTCTTCTCCAATAAGAGTAACGTAATAACCTAACCCATACTTAGAAACAGAAACAGTAGTAAAAGAAAAATCAATAGGTATATTAAATGAACATCTACATCTAACCCTACCTAACTTTGGAATTTGGATTTCATCCCCTTGTAGGCGAACACTAGAGTTGATGTTCATCGTTATATAACCATGATCATTCTTTTTCTTTTTGAATTTTGGGAATTCTGCATTATGTTTGAAGAAATTAAAATAAGCAGAATGTAGATGAAGTATTGTTTGCTGTAAGGCGATAGAATCTACCTCTTTCAAATATGGAAATGTTTCCTTATATTCTGGAAGCATTTTAATTAATTCATATTTCTTTATTGAGTAAGTAGGATCAGCAGCATATTTTTCAATACACATCGCTAAAAAATCATTATAGACTTGTCGAACACATCCTAAAGTTTTCTCAATTAAAGCTTTTTGAGAAGAGTTAGGATATATTCTAATCTTATATGATTTCTTTATCTTCATACCTATATTATACGTTTACGTATAATATATATCAATCATAATTATTAATATATGTATTATTTACGAATGTTATTATTGTTATGTAATGTCTTAGCAATCTCTATCGCAATTCATCTCCCATTTATAGAAGATGGGAGTCTTCTTGCTGATTGCTTGATAAATATTTGGTGTACTCAAAATGAAAAAATTAATTTTACCAATTATTCTTTGCTCTGTATTTTGTTTAGCAGCATGTTCGAAAGGAATGACTTTTGAAGATGCAATCAAGTGTATTAATGAAAACTATACATCAACTGAAACAATAACCGCTACAGTTACAATAGAATAGCTATTTATTTAAAGGAAATACTTTTTCTCCTTCAAAATAGGTACCAAGTATTTTTGCTTTATGGATTGAACGTAGCTCTTCGTTTTTGTAGTTCAAGATATTTTTATCAATAAGAACAAAGTCAGCGTACTTACCAACTTTAATTGAGCCTCTTTCGTTTTCAAGGCCAATTTGCCAAGCCCCATTAATTGTTAATGCTTTTAAGCATTCTTCAATTGTTAATAATTCACTAGGACAATAAGCGATGCCATCATCTTCAGGAGCTAGCCCAGTGGTTGCCACTTCAATAACATTTAATATGCTTCCAGGAATATCCATAGCAGCTGGAGCGTCAGTGGAAGAAGATACCACTACTCCTTTATCCATTAATGACTTCATTGGATAGCCGTGGTCATATAATTCAGGACCCATATTCTCTCTTACGAGGTCTCTAATCTTTTTTGATTCAGGATCATTTTGATTATAATCAGTGTGCCAAATTAAATTAGCTGCAACTGGAATACCATTTTCTCCCGCTCTTTGAGCGTCAATATCTCTAATATTTCTAACGTGGGCAAGACAATTACGGAATTTAGCATCATTTAATGAATTGGAATTAATAAATGAATCAATTGCATAGCAACATGCAGCATCACCAAAGGTATGAGCGTGAATAGTTAATCCTTTATAATTAGCGTAGCTAACAAGAGCGTCTAGTTCTGGTCTTTCCCAAATGATGTTGCCATGTTCTTTTCCTTCTTTAGGGAACTTATATGTATCAAATATCCATCCAGTTCCACTTTCAACAACACCATCCACAAATAGTTTTATGTAGCTAGCATCACAGTGAGTAGAAGAATAAGTTTTAGCAATATCCGCTACTTCATTAATTCTTTCTTTATAGACGGAAGAGTCATAACTTTTAATGTTGAAACATTCTGCAACATTAATTTTTAATTGATGATTCTCATCCATTTGTTTAAGTGTTCTATATATACCTAATGGGTCATACATGTTTGTAAATGCATCAACAGTATTTGTATAACCATATTTAAGTAATTCATTCATACCATATGTACAAGCAGTTACGTATTGTTCATCGGTTAATAAGTTAGATATTACTTTATCAACAACATAAAATACTGCTTGATCACCAATATAACCGGTTGGATTACCATCTTTATCTAAATCGATTGCACCACCCCTAACAAGCGGATTATCTTTTGTAATTCCCGCTCTTATTAATGCAGTTCTACTAACTACAGCGGCGTGACCAGCATTATCAATCAAAATTGAAGGAATGCCAGGGGCGTTACTTTCAATTTCATCGGCAAAATTATGAGATTTTGATCGCAATTCTACTAAATCTGGGGTTTTCCAACCGAAAGAAACAAATTGCTTGATGTGTTCATTATTATATTTATCTTTTAATACTAACAATGTATCTTTATAAGACTTATCATTAGCAGGAAGTTGGGAATTAAGTCCAACTCCATCAATGTAATGAGCGTGTCCTTCTGTACATCCTGGAATTAATAAGCCATTATCCTCAATAACTTCTGTTTTTCCTTCTTTGATATAACTTTTTGCGCCTTCCTTATTTCCGACGTAAACATATTTGCCGTCTTTAACAGCAATAGCCTCAGCGAGGCCATTGTTTTCTTTTTCAGCAGTAAAAATATTGTTATAAATCACTAGGTCCGCTGATTTATCTTCGCTAGAACAACTAGCAAAAGTTAAAGATGAAGCAATAACTAGCATTAATGGTATAAAATTCTTTTTCATAATTTGGTCGTCCTATATTTTTATAATATCACTTTTATTCATGTAAAAAACAAAAGTATAATTACTTTTCCTTGGTAAATGAAAAGAATAACAAAATATTATATTTTTGTATCCGTTAAATATTTACACTCCGGAGATGCTTTCCCCGGAAAGAGCAATTTAATCTTTTTGTGCTTTTGCGGCCTCCAAGAATATTTCATCTAGCCCTATTTGTTTTAAATTATCTTTATAATCTTGTTTTTTAGTATTGTTATAATCTTTTACTTCTTTTAACGCTGCTTTTGTTCTGCCTTTTCTCATTCTAAGGAACCATCTTCTTGCTTCGTAAATTGGCAAGAAAATTACATATTTATCTATATTAGGATAAGTGATTCTAAGTTCATCTTTAGAAACAAATAAACGATGTAATAAGAAAGATAATTTATTTCTTCCTTTAATCTTATTAATAGTGACATGTCTTTCTTCATAAGTTGAGGAAAGTAAATTCAATAATTTATTCGCGGATTTGCTTATTTTAAAGTTAATAAACATATCTACAAATTCAAGCCAAGTTTGATTGAATGTTTCTAGATTAACTTGCTTTAATAATTTATCTAACTTATTTTGATCAACATCCTTATACGAGATAAAGCTATCTAATATATTAGGATACCAATATTCAAAGTGAGATATGTGTTTAGCAATATGTAATAGATTATAGAAATAATACCATTCAGGAAGCATATGATATCGATATGGATTAGACTTATCTACTTCACTTATTGCAAATGGATCTTTAAATAATTCTTTTACGACTGGTAGGCTTAAATCGAATAAGGCATAGTGCATCTCTATAAGAATTCCATAATCATTAATTGTTATTTTTACATGTGCCTTAATGGTGTCTTTAACTTCTAATACATCATAATGTTCTTTAATTAAATTTAAGGCTTTATCAATATTTTCTGGATCAACATAAAAATCAATATCATTACTAATTCTAAAGCTACGGTATTTATATTTCTTTCTTATCTCACTACCTTTAAAGAACATGAATCTAATTTTATTTTTAGATAATAATTCTTCTAATTCCATTTCAAAAGCTGATATCCCTAAATAATGGTTATAAGCTTTATCGGCTTCTATTTTTAATTTAGATAAATATTCTTCTTCTAAAGGAATGTTATATGTTTCAATTAATTTATAAATTGGACAAGTCATCTTCTTATTCATACATAAATCAATGAAGCTTAATAATTGTTCTTTAGATAATATTTTAATCAAGTTATCATCACACTTTTTTGTGAGCACAAAGTTAAATAATTCATGGCTCACTCTTAAAAGGATATATTGTTCTTTTGTGAGTGAAAATGAAGGCAAATCTTCGCTATTTACATAAGAAATATAGTTATTATTATGAAAATATCCTTCCATCTTACCAATAATATTTTTATTTATTATTTCATCAATATAAGAGGCGTTATCGCCTTTAATAAAATATGTATTATCTTTAATATCGATTATTCGATGAAGAACATAGCCAGTAGGCTTTTTAAATAGAATGATATCCGAGATTTGATATTTATCTGATTTAATTATTTTAACTGTATCAAAATCTTCATCCAAAAGAGGAAGCATTGATATGCCTTTAATAGGATATAAAACATATCCATTTTTATTAATAACTTCTTCTAAAGATAATTCTTCCACAAATATAAGATACTCTTTTTTATAAAAAGATTCGACATAATATGCCGAATCTATCAATAGATATTGGTTTCTCTTTGTTTTTATTTGTATTCATAATAAAAACCCTCTTTTTCTCACTATAAATCTTACGTGTGTACAATGCAATATATATGAGAAATAAAGGGGAATATTATTTGTTATATTATAAAATAATATTTACTTCTTTAAGTTGGGTGATAATATTGTTAACTTCTGTTATTAGAGTTTCTTTATCAACATCATACATATCTAATAATTTATTTATTAATTCATCCATTGATAAATCATCTTTAGTTAATAAATCAATAATATCTTTACTGGTTTCATTTAATTTAATCATGCCATTAAATTTAGGAAGAACTTTACCGGCATCAACGAGAATATATTCATCTTCTATTTGTCTAATTACTACACCATTTTTAATTTTCATGATTTATTGTCTCCATTAATTTAATTGTTTGATCTATCGATTCTTGTTCCATATTTACATTTATTTCAAATATAGGTAAAGATTTTGATAATTTGATTATATAATCTAACGCTTGTTCTTCGTTAGTGATATATATAGCTTGATACAAAGATTCAATAGCGTCTTTCGGACTTAATCTTTTATAAGAAGGTAATATTTCTCGTTTAATGACGAATATTCCTTTGATAGGGACTTTTATATTATTTGATAATCTTTCTTTTCCATCCCAAGGAGAACCATACAAATTAAAGTTATTATCAATGAATGGTTTATCATCATTAATATAAATTAATTCATTACCTAACTTTTCCTTTAATAATCTTGTATGAGTGGATTTTCCCACTCCAGAAGGAGCGATAAATATATAGCCGTTATTATTAACACTTATAGCGGAGCCATGAATAATATATGTGTTAAAATCTGCAAAAATCTCCGCAATTTCCTTATGAATCACTAATGTTTCCATATAATCAAGAGGATATTTTTTATCATCAGGATGATTAACTAACCAATCATCTATATCCGTTTGATTAATATTGATAACATAATCTTCTTTTTGCTTAGTTATATATTCTTTTGCGAATTTAGAAAAAGAGTCATATAGGCTCCTAATATTAAAAACTTTGTTCGCAAATTTGTAATTCATTTTTAACCAATCCAATGTAAATCACTAGGGTTTTCATTTCCGGATTTTTCTGATACTTCACTACCTTGGGATTTAGAAGAATCATTATGGGTGCAACCAGTAAGAAGGAAGGCACCTAGTATTATTGATAAAGATAAGATTTTAAAAATTTTCATAGTTATTATTTTGTTTCTTTTGGTGAACTAATAATGCATAAAATTAACGGGATAAATATTTTCTTTTTCATGGCTTCGCCTATAAATAACGTTGTACATAATTCTTTTTGTATTTTTCTAAAATAGAAAGGCTAACCAATGTACCAATATTAATACAAATCAAAATTGAAAGTAACACAATAGAAAGCACAGAATTATTTTTATTAATAATTGCGTTTGCAATATATAAGGCTAAATAAATACCACATATACCAAGGGCAACAAATGTTAATGGCTTTAAGAATTTAGTAAGTTTATTACTATTCGCGTAATAGCTAACCGCACAAGCGCCAGTTGCAAAAGTAAATAAGCCCGTTAATACAGTTAAAATAATTAAGAACACTGACATAAACGGTTGTTCTTTAAATAATTGAGTGTACTCAATAATATCAGTGGCAATAATCGCACCAATAACCATCGCTCCTGTACCAAAGAAAAGAAGGAAGCGTTTTGATCTTTTTACTTTCTTATCATCATGAACCCAATCAGTCTTCATTGCTTCAAAGCTTTCTTCGTGCAAAATCTTTCCTTTACCATCAGCAAAAATAAATCTATCTATACGAGTTAAAACCGATCCACTAATAGAGTTATATGATTCATCTGGAAGGAATAAAATATAAACACCTTCCCAAAGCAATACACAAGCAACTGTGTAAATAACCTCGTGAATGATGTTATGACTAACTTCATTTTTAATGAATCCAAATGAGCATAAGTAGAAAAGAAGAGAAAAGATAAACACACCAATAAAGATTAATAATGACATTTTAACGGTGTTTTTCTTCTTCTCTTTTGTGTAATCGTAATTAAACAACTCTAGTGAGTCTTTTAAGGCATCAAATATTACATCCGGGTCATATCCTTCATAATCATCAATTTCAAGCTTAAAATCTAATTTAAAATCAGCAGGCAAAGCGTGGATAGCGTCAGATGCAGTTTCTAAGAAAAAAGCATCTAAAACTGGATGTGATTTACTTCCGACTTTGGTATTAATTAACTCCGTTGCTTTTTCAAGCTTAATAGTTAAAGTAACAATTCTTCTTTCAAAATCAACTTCGTGATATTTACTAAGTAAATCTAATTGTCTAATATCATTTGCAGATAAAAATTTCTTATCTTTTTCTGATAAAGATTCGTAATATTTTTTATTTGCCATAGGATGCCTCCACAACCAGAATAACTAATATAAAACAATCATAAACCTTAATTTATTAAAATTGAATTAATTTTACTCTTATAACAATTCCAAAATATTAATTATTTCATTTTTGAGGGCATAATTATTGATTACTAATAAAAATGACATAAAGGTTAGTAAATTATTATGCTTAGCTGCCACTACGCTTATCATTGCAGGATGTAGCAACAATCAAAGAATATTAGATATTGCTAATTACCTTAGCTAATAGGAAAGAAAAATTCTATACTTGCCATTACACTGGTAAAAAAGCCTATTCTCAATTAAAAGAAGTTATTGGAGAAAAACTATCCTATCTTGCGACTGGAAGCAAAGTTGAATTTTAATGGATTTTAAATTAAGAATTACTCGCTTTGCGAGTTTCTACTCTTAAGGTCACTAATCAAGCTATTGTGGCTTTTTTTGACTTTTCATCTTTGTAATATTCCGCAAGTTTTCAAATTTATAATCCTAGAAAACTTACTGGTTCTCTTAACAAAACCTCAAAAGGGGAGAACCTTTTATTTTATATAAAATAAGAAATTCAGCTAATTAAAATACCATTAATTTTGAAGGTAAATGTATTATAATAAAGTAAATCTGTAAGAATACTTACAAACTCTTTTTAGGAGGAATATCTATGTTCAAAAAAAGATTAATTACAATATCAGCTCTACCTTTTGTAACGGCATTGTTATTAGGTAGCAGCCTTATAATTTCAAATAAACCAGAGAAAGTATCAGCTATAAATGACACTCATGAACATGATGATTGGACAGGCGTAACTGAACTACCAAGTTCAGCTGGAAATTATTATTTGACTAATAATATAACACTGTCAGCAACTTGGACTGTTCCAGAAGGCACAACAAACCTTTGTTTGAATGGTTATGTTATCAATGCAAATGGTGAAAATTATAGCGTAATCACAATTGGTGAAGCTACAACACTTAATCTTTATGATTGTGGTGATACATCTCACAATGGTTATGTGGATAGCAATGGCCTGTGGCATCTTGGCGAAGGTGAAGGCACTGCAAAAACACTCACAGGCGGAATTATTACCGGTGGAATTTTTGAACAAACTGGTAAAGCCGGTGGAGGAGTGTATGTCGGCAAAGGCGAGTTCAATATGTATGGTGGTACAATCACCGGTAACGAAGCAACTACCAACGGTGGAGGTGTGTTTGTTGCTTCAGGTGGCAAATTTACCATGTCAGCAGGCGAAATTAAGTTCAATAAAGCAAATAATGGCGGTGGTGTGGCTACCCAAAGCGGCACTATCGAGATGAATGGCGGAATGATAACGGACAATAATGCGACAAATGGAGGTGGAATATTTAGTTATAGTGGGTCAACGACGATAACTGGTGGCAGTATTTGCAATAACATTGCAACAACAGTTGCAGGCGGCGTATATCAATATGGCAATTTAACCCTCTGTGGCGCAGCCCAAGTTGTTGGTAATACAGCAAATGGAGAGCCTAATAATTTTTTCCAACCTAAAGGAAAATTAATTTCATTTGATACAGATATAACACCAAGCGAAGATATGAAGATTGGTTTAACTCTCCAAGATGGAACGGGCCAGTTTACATCTGATGGCGTTGAAGATTATTCATCTAATTTCTTTTCAGATAAGTTAGAATACGGCGTTAAATATAATAGCGAAACGCCAGGCAGTGAACATCTTGAACTTGTTGATGCCTATACTATTACAAATAATACAAAAGAAACTGATATAGCAACAAATCATGGATACATCGAGGTAAAAGAAACTGCAATTAAAAATGAGATAGTTTCAGTCACTATTTATCCAAATCAAGGATATAAACTTTCATCTTTAGTTTTCAATGATGGAACTCAAGATCAGAATATTACATCAACAAAAAGCTTTAAAATGCCAGGAGGCGCAGTCTCTATTACTGCAACATTTGAAGAAAAAGGTGAACAAATTGTTACAATTGTTTTAGATGAGAAATTTATTTATCCAAACAAACCTTATATCACCGAAAAACATACATATAGTACTTCTAACTATTATGAAAAACTTGGTGATGGTGTAGTTACAGTTGAATATAAGCCTAAAGGCGCAGATGACTCGGAATACACAACTGAAGTTCCTACTGAATACGGAGAGTATACTCTAAGAGTATCAGTCGCGGAAGGTTCTGAGTATCAAGCCGGTTTTGCAACAAAAGATTTCATTTATAGTCCTCAAATAATTACTCAAGTGGGATTTGGAAATCTTCAACAACCAGTTGCAGGTGCAGTTGTACCTGAAAAAACTGGTGGAATGCTAGTAAATACAAAATATTCCGAAACCTTAACATGGTATCCAGAAATTACAACAGTCAATGAAGATGGCAAAAAAATATTTGATTGTAACACAACTTATACCGCAACAGTAACCCTTACAATAAAAGATAGTTTTACAGATAATTATGTTTTTACTGATAAACCAACATTAAAAGGCGCAGGAAGCGGATGGGTTTTGTCTGAGGATAGCAACGACAAAACATTAATTTATACAAAAGAATTTGAACCAACCGCAGATCATTCTGTTAATAAAATAAATGGGACTAATGCAACATGCACCGAAGATGGTTTTGAAGATGCATATCAGTGTGAAACATGTGGATTATATTATGAAGACGAGGCATGCTCAGAATTAATTGGTAATGAAGCTGCATACAATGATTGGATTTTAGGAGATGGCAAAATCCCTGCATTAGGTCACGAAATGACTCATCACGAAGCTGTAGCTCCAACATGTACCCAAGATGGTAATGTTGAATATTGGACATGTTCTCATGAAAGCGGTGTCTATTATGCAAATGAGCAAGGAACTGAAACATTATCAACTATTGTAGATCCAAAAACTGGCCATGATATGACTCATCATCCAGCAGTTGCTCCAACATGTACTGAAGATGGCACAGTTGAATATTGGACATGTTCTCATGAAAGCGGTGTCTATTATGCAAATGAGCAAGGAACCTCCACTTTAATATCAATTGTTGATCCTAAATTAAATCACAGTAGAACAGAGGTTGCTGGTAAATCACCAACTTGCACTGAAGATGGTTATATGGTTGCTTACAAATGCGTTAATTGTGAGATATACTTTTCTGACCCAGCGGGTGAACATGAAATCGGCGATGAAACAGCATATAACGCATGGAAACTTAATGAAGGAAAAATTCAAGCAAGACATGTAGTTAGTAAAGTTTCTGGTGTGGACCCAACAAAAGAAAGAAGCGGCTATAAAGAAGCTTGGAAATGTTCTGAATGTGGACAATATTTTGAAGACGAAGCCTGTACAATTCTTATTGGAGATGAAACTGCATATAATGCATGGAAATCAGCTAGAGGATATCTACCACAATTGCCTAGCGAAGGATTAAGCGCAGGAGCAATTGCTGGTATTTGTGTTGGCTCAATATTCTTATTTTTACTTGTAATTTATTTAATTGGTTATTTCTTCTTATATAGAAAAGGCAAACTTGATGAGAAGAAAATAAAAGCTATTTATAAATTCTTACCAAGAGGCGAAAAGAACTTAAAAGAAGATGATAAATAAGTTCTTCATTGACATGCACACAACTTCAGCTTCAGTTTTTTAAAGTTATTTTTGAAGATTCTAAAGAAAGAAAGTGTAAA
>JAZLFA010000014.1:0-7185 GCA_045615545.1 Bacilli bacterium
AAACCGAACACATCGATTTCGACTTATCTTTTGTTAAGTAGTTCCTAAATTTATTTAGGATTTAAGAGAAAGCTCCACAAAGAGAACTGTTTTTGTCATACAAATCAACTTTCTCTTGATTTATTAATAGTTAAATCCTCCTCAATGTGAATCTTAATCACACCAATTACACCTTTATGAAGTTCAATCTTTAAGCTATAGTAACCTAATGATTCATAAGGGCCTTTATCAATAAATTTACGTTTATCAATTTCAATTCCAAACTTATTTAATAATTCATCACTAATTTGTTTAGTAGAAATAGAACCAAATGTCTTTCCTTCTTTACCAACTTTTGTTTTAAATTTAACTTCAATAGTCTCAAGTTTTTTAGCAAGTTCCATAGCGGCAGCTTTGGCTTCTTCTTCTTGGATTCGTGCGTTTTCTTGTTGATTTGCAAGGATTTCTACACTTTTTTTAGTAGATTTAACCGCTAAACGATTACGAAATAAGAAGTTATTTGCATAACCATCATTTACGTTTACTGTTTGGTCTTTTTTACCAAGACCTTTGACATCTTTTAACAAAATAACTTCCATTAATTAATCCTCATTCTTTCTACTCTTTGCATCAGCTTTAGCGGCATTTAAGTGTCTAGATAAAGCTTCAGTTAATAAGTTCTCAACATATGACAAATCATTGCTATTAAACTGTACAGCAGCACTAGAGAAGTGTCCGCCACCACCAAGCTTCTCAGCAATAAGTTGAACGTTAACTAATCCATCGCTACGGCAAGACATTCTTATTTCTCTTGGGCCAACTTTAGCAAAGATAAACGAAACATGAATACCCTTCATGGTAAGACAAGTATTTGCACACTTTGCAATAGTTGCACTATCATATATTTTTTCCGCATTGCCAGCGGCATAAACAACACCATAATATGGAGTCTTAATATTTCTAACAACTTCGTTAATTTCAACAAACTCTTCATAATCATCTTTTAGTAAATCATCAGCGATAGAGTTATCAGCGCCATATTCTTTTAGAATAGTACAGGCTTCAAATGTTCTAACACCAGTACGCTTGCTCTTTAAGTAAGATGTATCAAGGAAAATACCGCTCAACAATATAGTCGCGTATGTTTCTGGTAATTCGACCTTAGGGTTAATAGAAGAGAAATGTAAAAATTCAGTAACAATTTCACTCGTAGATGAAGCACTTGGATCAATATGGTTAAAGACAGGTGATTCAATATATTCCTCTGCACGACGGTGATGGTCAATAACAACAATCTTAGTTGCTTTTTCTAATAAGTTAGGCGCCATAACCATTGATGGTATATGAACATCCACAACGATTAATAAAGTATCAGGTTTAATTTTATCTTCAGCATTATTAGGTGAAACAAGCATTTCATCTAGATCATCTTTCGCAAATTGAGACAATATTGCTGTTTTTGTTTTTGTTTCGGTCAATTTATAGTCAACTACTATTCTAGAAGGAACGCTTAATCTTTTACATAATGCCATAACGCCTAAGCATGCGCCTAAAGCATCCATATCCATTACTTTATGTCCCATAATAAGAACATTGCTTGCACCCTTAATTAGGCTAATTAAAGAGTCAGCAAGAACACGAATTTTAACTCTGTTACGAGTCTCTTGAGCTTCGCTCTTTCCGCCAAAGAACTGCATTTCTTTTCCATAAGCACTCACAACAACTTGGTCACCACCACGGCTCATAGCAATTTCGAGAGCAGCAGTAGCAAGTTCATTAAGTTTAACAACATCAGGGAAATCATGAGCAATTCCAATTGATAGCGTTAAAGGAACATCTTCATCCCTACTAACTTCACGAGCTTTATCAATAATTGAGAAATTATCAGCACTCATTCTTGTAAATGTATCGTAGTTACATAACATTAAATAAGTATCTTCACGGTGTTTTCTAAGCAAAATATCAAAATCTTTTGCATAATTAAAGATGACGTTTTTAAGTTTGGTAATAACATCGTTAGATTCATCTTCACCACGTATAGCGTCATTATAGTTATCTATAGATAAAAGCCCAACCACAGGAGCTTGTTCTTTTGAATATTGATACAAACTTTCAAAGTCAGTTGTATCTTTAAAAATCCATAATCCTGCTTCCGCTAAAAACTTAACTTCGTAATTACGGTTGTTAACAACAATCTTATCGATAGCGTCGCTGCCTTCCTCTTTTAAATTTGCTAAAGCTGGTTGCCATTCGAGTAAATTAGTATCAATTAAATCAATATGACGAGTTTTAAATAAGTCATTTGACCATAAGACAATGTCATTTTCATCAGTTACGAGTAATCCCAACATCGCAAAGTTATATGCTTCTTGAACATC
This sequence comes from Bacilli bacterium, assembly GCA_045615545.1. Taxonomy (GTDB): domain Bacteria; phylum Bacillota_I; class Bacilli_A; order RFN20; family CAG-826; genus SIG220. Next base: position 2,358 of record JAZLFA010000014.1, read on the forward strand.
ACTACCAATTACTTCAGCAGCATTTAAATCGCTCTTGCTACGTAAACGAGAAACACGAAGCACAAAAACCCATAGCAATAAGCAGTTTAAAACAACAACACCTAAAGCAGATAAAATTACTAGGTATGTTTCAACATGTTCTTGAATCTTAAAGAAGTTATTTAAATAAATAACAACAAAACCAACAATAACAATCATTTCTATCAGTATGATGGAAAAAGCAGCAATCTTAATATGTTTAACGGTTTTTTTCATAAGTGTTTCTATTATATAGCAATATTGTTTATCAATAAAGAAAAGTCGTAATAAATTACGAGCTTCTCTTATAAATATAAATAAAGTTGTTAATGATTTAAAAAAGACATTTTTCTGACTACGCAAACAAAATAGCAATAAGCGCCATCATCTCTTTATGTGAAATAAAACCATCTATTTCGTATAAGTATTGACCACAATATTGCTTGATTCTATTACCATCAATTTCTGCAATATAGTTTCCACAATAATGTTTAACATATTTGCCATCAAATTCAAGTAAATAGCTTCCACAATATTCTTTAATTCGATCTCCGTTTATTTCAAATATGTAGTTTCCGTAGTATTTTTTGACATAATTACCGCTTATTTGATAAATTATCTGACCACAATATTCTTTTATATAATCTCCAGAAAACTCTAAAATATAGTTTCCACAATAACGTTTAATTCTTGCCATAATTTTTCTCACTTTCTTAATGATTCTTTTACTTTTTCTATAGCAGTTAATTCTCTTATTCCAACTAAGCGGACAAGCCCTTTTTCTTTTGACATTTTTGAATAAATTTCAATTACTTCATCAATTGAAAAAAACGATACATCTTTAAACCATTCTGTTTCGTATTGTTCACGATGCGTTTCGCATTCACCACATATTTTGCATACATAATATATTTGATCATTGATTCGATTTATTAAGTTATATTCATCGATAATTCTAATTATTGGTTTAATATCGGTGACAAAATAACCCACCTCTTCTTCAATCTCTCTTTTGATTGCCGAGATGTTATCTTCATCTTCTTTTACGCCACCACCAGTGGTCTCGTAATATTTACAATTACCAAAAATATCATTTCTTTCAATATGAATGATTCCTATTTCATTTTTGTCATTGAATACAAATGCACGAACGATTTTTCTAGTGTGAGTATGGCCGTTAAAAGGAAACTCTGTGTCTTTAAAACGAACTATTTCAATTTCATTCATACCATTCACCAAACATTTTCTTTTCATACTGATCTTCACGCATCATTTCAATATCAGCTTTTGGTATATAACGTTTCTTCTTTTTAACATTTGTTTTTTTATTGTTTGCTTGTTTCATAAAAATAATTACATCTCTTCAAGAATGCTTTTGCAAAGTAAAACTAAATCATAACGAATGCCATTTCTTGAGCTCCAACCTCTTTTATCCCAAGTTTCGCCCGCGCAATCGTCTCCACCATAAATAATTGCGGCATAATCAAATCCACGAACCTTAGCAACCGCCAAACATCCAGCTTGTTCCATTTCAACAATCTTTGCGCCTTCTTGTTTACGGGTAGCAATTTTGTCTTTTGTTTCCCTAAATATAGCATCAGTTGTCCATACTAAACCACGAAGATAATTAATTTTATGCTTATCTAAATATTTGGCAACTTTATCGTTAACAACCTTATTAGCGTCAACAATTCTTCCTGCCGGTAAATAATGATAGGAAAAGCCTTCATCTCTGATTGCTCCATCAACTAATAACAATTGTCCAACTTCGATGTTTTTATCTAATACGCCACCGCCACCGCAAAACATTACTTTTTTACTACCATAAGCATTAAATAGATCAAGATTAGCGGCACAAGCAGGACAGCCAACATATCCATGAACAATTAATGTATTACTGCCATCACTGAATTGATATATCTTAATAGGATTTTCACCTTTAATAAAATAATGTTCTTTGATTTTGCCTTCTTGTAATAAGCGTTCAATAACATCAGGAAAAAATGTAATAATTAATTTATCGCTATCAAAATCAAATAACTTAAAATTACTAGGCTTGATAATAGGTTCACTAGCATCATCAAATTCTAAAATTGGAAAATTTTCTTTTCTTAACATAATTCAATATTAATTATACATTTGTATAAGCTATAACATAATGAAAAAAATGTCTAGTACATATTCATATATATATTTTCGTGAACTACTCGGAAATTGAATTACCGAGCATCGACTCAAGCATGCTTTGCAGCATGTTGAAATCAGGGCAGTCCCTGCCCACTATCCCTACTTTTCATTCCTGTCGTGATAACAGGGAAGAATTATTGCTTTGCGAGGGAATTTAATATTACACCCTCAATATCAAAAGACAAATCCCATTTCCCTCAATAAGACAAAACAAACCATCCTTATTCTAATCCTTTCAAATATTTCAAGCATTATAGTTGAAATATAATAAATAACATTTACTATATAATTACTCATAGATTTTAAAAAAAGAGGCTTATTAGATATGAAAAAAATATTAGTTAGTTTGCTTATTACATTTACATTAACGTGTTTATTTGGATGTGTTAATAATGGTATTAATCCTGATGCCGATATTGATTTTGATGGATTAAAAAATAGCATTGACCCGGAACCTGAAAACAATGTTTATAAATTCCAATACTTAGACGAAAATCTAGATCCATACACTAATGAGGATTCTTTTAAAGTTGATTATAGAGAATTCTTTAATGATGATTTAGAAACAAAATATAATGTTCATTTAGCAAAATTAGGTGCCATAATAACAATGGGATCATACGATAAAACAATCAAAATATTAAATAATGAATATATAACTCCATCATCAGAAATTAGCGAGATTTTAACCTTAATTGGATGTGATGATATAACCCCTATCAATTTTAATGATGATGGACTTACAAATGATATTTACGATAAATGTAAATTAGTATTAGGACATCATTCAATTGAGTTTTCAAATAAAAAATATAACATTACATTTATTCAAGTAATTGGTTATGAAAACACAACTGGTTGGGCTTCTAATTTTGATGTTGGTGCAAACACTCAAGATTACGTTGATACTACAGGAGAGCATCTAGAATGGGATAATAAAAACACCCATAAAGGATTTCAAGTAACCGCTAATCGAGCATATTCTCATATTGAAAATTATTTAAATCAACACAAAATTGACAACTACACAGATTTCGTATTCATAGCTGGTCACTCAAGAGGAGCTGCTATCACAAGTTTAATAGGTAAAAAATTAAAAGATAATAACATTAAATCTATTTGTTATGCTTATAACTCACCAACTCATGTTTGTAACATTAGTAATGAAGAATGTGAATCATATACAAATATATGGCAAATATTTAACGAAAACGATTTTGTTTCACAGGTTCCATTAACTTCTTGGAATGGTTTTACTTATTTAGGACATAAACTTTCATATAATATGGAAGAAAATAAAACAAAATATGATTCTTATTTTATTGACAGACACTACCCAACGATAGATCCTAAACTAAACCCAATGCTACTATCAATATTCGAAAATATGGTAGAAAATAGAGAGGCTCTTTATGTTTTCCGTCCAGCACACCCAGAATATAAAGAGGTATTACTTGATCAATTTAATGAACCATTTGATAGCGAAGAAGAGGCATTGGATGAAATTGATAACCTCTATAACGCATTCCCTAATCCAGAAAATGCTAAAAAGATAATTGAAATGGTAGTTGCTACTTATTCACAAGATAATACTAAATATCAAATTAATTTTCGAACAAAACCTCATATAATAGTTTCTTGCGTAGGAGATATAACTAAAGATACATCCATACCGAATATTCTAGATGTTCTTCTAGCATATTTGCCATTTTTTAGTAGATACTTATCTGAGATGGATGAAAAATTAGATTATGTGTTAGATAATTTGACTCAAATCATTAATCAAATATTTATGGCGCATGAGCAAACAATTATGTTAATTGCTTGTACATTATTGTGACATACTAGCTCCCACAACTTATAGAAGTGGGGGCTGTCTTCTTGTTCGAGGATTCTGATGAATTCATAAGTGTTTTTTTCGGAACTTCATTTTGTTAGTGAAATAAAAAGACCACCCCATTTTATTATGTCGTGTGTGTAACAATTTGTAAGCGTTTTTTCCATCTATTTTCATTGCAAAAGTACTGTCTGTCTGGACCAGTCTATTAGCTAAAAAGTGCCAACTCGCTAAACCCCACCCAAAAGCTTATGAACTACCACCAACACCCCCTGTGAACTTTGATCACAAAAAGTCGAACAAAAAAGCCCACTTCACTCAAGGGAGCTCTAATTGCTTTGTACGAATGTTTTGAGGAAAGGGGTTTTGTCCTTTTTAGGAAAATTATCTCTGTCCTTACACAACACAAATGTATAAATACAAAATCATTTTATGAAAACGAGACAAAAATTACTGGTGAGGTCGTACGGCGGTAGTTTTATAGGTTTTTGATTCGTGAGTTTTGGGACACAGAGCAGTCCAGGTAGTACGTTTTATTTGCTTTTAGGGATAAGGCTGGCCAGGCGGCTTGTTTGATTTGTTCGTGCGAGGGCGGTGCGTGCGTTTATTCGCGTATGTATAAGCAAGCAGGCAGAAGTAGGCAGGAAGTTGGTTATATAGCCAATATTTCAGTCGTCCTGGCAGTCAGCTTGTTTGTTAATAATTAATATATGTCTGGCAATTAGTTTGTTTGCTATTAATATAATGTTAGATTAAGGTATATCTATAAATCTTATATTGTATGGT
>JAZLFA010000015.1:0-16068 GCA_045615545.1 Bacilli bacterium
TTGGATATTCTTGTTTAATTAATCTAGATGATGCAGATTTATAAGCATTGATAAATTTAGATATATTAGTGTTTGGGTAACATCTAACAAGAATGTGAACATGATCAACATCATGATTCCATTCATCAAGATAAACGTGATAGTTCTTACTAATGTATATAAATATATCTTTTAATCTATTAGATACATTATCATCTATTATTTTCTTTCTATATTTTACTACTAAGATAAGATGATAATGTATGTTGAATACTGAGTGGTTGTTTGACATTAGTTCCATATAGATATTATAACATTATATGCTTTGCATATCTATATAAAATACTGATATTTATAATATAATACGACCGAAATTTATGGCAATTCATCCCCCACCTTCATTGTCATTTAGAGGATGGGGGACTTCTTGCTTACTTTTTGTTAAAACATTTCTACTTTGACAAACGAGAACATGCCCGCTACTAAAATGCTAAAAATCTAATAAAATTAGCAAAAAATGCGGGTTTATATATATTTTTTTCTTTGAATTAAAATTTAAATCGGCAAATATATTAAAAAACAGGATAAGAGGTATTGTGTTTTTGCTATTGTTATGAGTGGGTAAAGTGGGGAAACCGTGTGAGTGGGTCCGCTACCTTTGAACTAATTCGTGTTATATCTAATGTGAGTACAGGGTTCAAAAGTCGATAATTTACTCCAATATATACATCACATATCACAATCTATCACTGGAAAAAGTGGTGGGTTTTCTTAGCGTATGAGTATAAAATAAAGTAAGTTTTTATGAAAATTAAAAGAAAATTAAATTGTTACATTGCAACCTTGATTGGAATTATTTTATTAGTAGGATGTTCAGGAAATAATCAGCCTACAGATAAAAAAAGTGATGATGTCGTGATTCTTTTTACAAACGACATACATTGTGGAATTAATGAAGGCCTAGGATTAGCTTCTTTGAAAACATACAAGAATGAATTAAAGGAAAAATATCAATATGTCGTAACGGTAGATGCTGGCGATGCTATCGAAGGCTCCGCTCTTGGAACAATTTCAAAAGGAGAAATTGGCGTTGAAGCAATGAACACCGTTGGATATGATTTTGCAATATTTGGAAATCACGAGTTTAATTATGGGTTACCTCGTCTAAAGGAATTAGTGGAACTATCAGATGCGACATATTTAAATTCGAATATCAAATATTTAGGTGATGGTGACTCATGGATTAATAATTTGAAACCTTATGAGATTGTTTCTTATGGAAATACAAAGGTTGGATTCATTGGTATTACAACGCCTTTGACATTGAGCACTATATCTCCAAATATTTTTTATGAAGATGGCGAATTAGTTTATCAGTTTGATGGCGGTTCAATAGACATGTTTATCTACAACATTCAAAAAAACGTAAACAAAATGAAGGAAGAGGGCGCAAATTATGTTATTGCGTTAGGTCATTTAGGCGATAAGGATTATGCAGATGTTGGAAATTATTCTTCAAGCTATTTAGCGGAACACACAAGTGGAATAGACGCCATTATTGATGGTCATTCACATACAGTAATGCCTTTAAGAATTGAAAAAAATCTAGAAGGAAAAGATGTTCTTATTTCTCAAACAGGTACAAAACTTAAATCATTTGGGCAACTAGTTATTACTAAGGATGGTAGTATTTATCCTTCATTAATTCAAAAATATTCTAAAGAAGATATAAAAATAAAAAATGAAATTGATCAAATTGTAGCAAAATATGAACAATCTGCTTTAAATGTCGTGGCAAAAACAGATACAGACCTTCCATTAGAAGATGAAACTGGTAACTGGTATGCATATACTCAGGAGTCAACATTAGGCAATTTAATCGCAGATTCAATTAGAGAAAAAACTTGTGCCGATATCGGACTTATGAACGCTGGAGGTATCAGAGCGGGAATAAAGAAAGGGGATATTACATATAAAGATATTATTGATGTTATTCCTTTTTCAAACACAATTTGTTTAAGCGAAGTAACCGGAAAAGAGCTTCTGGATATTCTAGAATATACCTCTTCTTACGCAGAAAAAGGTGGTAGTGGCTCAAATATGCAAATTTCCGGTATGAAATATGATCTTGATACTTCGAAAGTTGCTGACTACGAAGTTGATAGCGATTTAAATTTAATAAAGGTTAATAGTATTAATCGAGTAAGTAATGTTCAGATTTTAAATGGTGATAAGTACGAACCAATTAATTTAGAAAAGACATATACAGTTGGTTCGATTTCATACATACTTGTCAATGGTGGCTGTGGATTAAATTGCGTTTTTGGAAACAAGAAACCTCTTTTAACAGATATTGCTACAGATTTTGAGACACTGATAGATTATATAAATAGCCTTAATGGTGATTTATCACGATACGCTGATTTCGAAGGAAGAATTAATATCGTAAAGTAATAAATGAATTATTTAAAAATTAAAATTTTAAAGTTTGAACTAATTCATGTTATATCAAACGTTAATAGCGGTATTAGGTATCATAATAATTAGTTGATATATCGCAACTGTACCGGAACCTACCATTTAATGTAGTGGGTTTTTTATAATCTTTAGTGATAAAATATAAAAAGAAAAAGAGGTTTTAATATGCAAAAGAAATTAATTTTATTGTCTTTACTTTCTATTTTATCCCTTGCATCTTGTGGAAATAACGAACCTGTTAAAGGTGCTACTTATAAATGGCGAGTTGATAATATAAAACATGAAAATTTTACTGATCTAGGTCATTATGTTATAGATGTTGATACCCACACGAATTTTGATTTTGATAAAGCTTTAGCATATTCAAACGAACGTTATGATCAATGGGCTAAACAAAAAGGTGGCGGATGTTCTGCTTTAGCAACAAAAACTAATTCAGGTGATGTTTTAATTGGTAGAAATCTAGATTTAACTGTTTCTCAACTTCCATGCTATGTTACTCATGTAGAACCAGTAGATGGTTTCAAATATAAAACCATTAACTTTACATATGATGAACTATTTCTAAATGGTGATACTTATGAGGTTTTAAAACAAAAAGTAAAAATTGAAGATGATTATTATAATGCTCTTCCATTATTAGCCTCAGACTCATTCAACGAAAAAGGTCTTTATATTGAATACAATATGAGAGCATTTGAAGAATATATGATTTGTAGTGGTACAAATCCAAATTGTGAAAGAAGAATTTGTACTATTTCTCTTCCTTACATTGTTGCCGCTAACTGTGCTACAGTAAGTGAAGCTTTAGATTATATTACAAATTATATTAGTGTTTACACTATGCTTGATAAATCTGTTGCGTCTGGATGGAACCTTTGTTTCATGATTGGTGATGCAACTGGCGAATATGGTTTAATTGAAATAGCACGTAACGAGATTATGTATCTTCCCTATCAAAATGGACAGGGAAATTACTATGTTACTCCAAAATGGAATGTTCTTTCTAAAAATCAATCGGGTTATGGAAGACTTCAATTTGGTATTGAAAGAATCAACCAAATTCAAACAGAACAACAAATGGCGGATTTAATGGAAAAGATAATGTGGAGAAATGAAATCTTAAATATCGAATACGCCACTCAAGATCCTGATATGGGAGATAAGCCTGGACATGTTCATTTTAAAGATAAAGATGGTAACCCATCTCTAGACTGGAGAAGTGATAATGTAAAATTAATTCCTATTGATGAAGATGGAAAATATGTTGATATATATTCTGAACACCCAACCCATAAAGATGCTTCAACAGTTTTAGTTTATAAACAAGCTTATGATAGAGTCAAAGCTGGTTCTAAAGTTCAAAGCGATATCGATGATGCCGCTAAATACGAAGCCTACCTTAATAGAGCGGATTTATATTGGGCTTGTGATGATAGGAATTTTAAAGAACTTCAAAAAGGAATGGTCGATTATTATAAAGCAACCGGAATTAAAGAAACTTTAGAAAAATATATAGCAGGGGAAGAAAAACCATTAAGAGATAATTCAAATATTTGGACTACTGCTTTATCTATTTCTTGTAACTGTACTCAAAAAAGAATTACAGCAAGATTTTGGGAACACACAGACACTATAATGACTTGGCAATTCTAATATTATAATTTAGCCATTTTATTTTATGATGGTTTTGTATTTTATTGTTTGAACTAATCTAAGTTATATCAAGCGTTAATAGTGGTGTTAAATATCACGTTAGTTGATACATCAGAAGCATATCAGAACCTATCATTCTATTTTGATAGGTTTTTTGCTAAAATATTCTTAAATACTAGGAGGAAAATATGAAACGTTTAATTATGCCGTTAGTAATTATCGGATTACTAATAAGTGGAATGTGCTCGTGCAATAGTTCTTATAACGAAGTTGCGGATTTAGTTGTTAAAGGAACTATTTATACTGCTGAAAAAGAAAATAATGGAGAAGCATCTGCATTTGCGGTGAAAGATGGTAAATATATTTATGTTGGAGATGAACAAGGTATAAATAAATACATCAAAGAAGGTAAGACTCAAGTAATTAATAATAATGGTGGGTTGGTTATTCCTGGCGCTACTGAAGGACATGGTCATTTTTTAGGAATAGATTCCCTTGTTAAAAAACTTCCTTGTTATTACTCGCAATACGAAGATATCAAAAAAGAATTGAAAGAATATGTTAAACAAATCCCAACTCCAAAATTCTTTGTATCATGGGGACTTGATTATCAAAAATATGTTAGTGGTCAAGATGGCTGGGATCATACTATGAATTATGCCAAGGAACTAGATGAGCTTGATCCTTTATGTAAAAGTATGCCAATTATTCTTATTGATAATGGTGGACATCAAGCATTATGCAATGGATATGCTTTAAAAAATGCAGGATTAATAGATGAAGATTATAAAATCATAAATAAAGTAAGAGGTGGTAATATATACGAAACAACCCTAGAACCAAAAACAGTTTCAGGCTGGGTTGGAGACGAAATAGTAATGTATGTTATTGGTAAAAATGTTGATTTCAGTGTTTATGGCGATGATTTCTTCATTGATTCTACTAGAAACACTATTAAAGAATTACATTCTAGAGGATTTACAAATTATTTAGATGCCTACATTAATGTTTTCACAGAAGATGGATTTCATAAAATTCTTAATAGTTTAGATACCAATCATGAATTAACTATTAATATATCTACATTTTCCACTGTTAGATCTTATGAAGATAATGAGTACGAAAATAAGATTTCTTTAATCAAAGATTTAGCGGACCAATACCATAGCGAGCACTTTGATCCATATAATGTTAAATTATTTGCGGACGGAGTAGTAGAAGCCTTCACAGGTTGGATGATTGATGAATATCCTTTCCATGAATTATTAGGAACAAATAATCATGGTAATCAAGTGTGGAGCCAAGAAGAGCTTAATAAATTAGTTTTAGCTTCAAATCAAAAGGGATTAAATGTACATACTCATACATTTGGAGATGCGGCTTGTAGAGCAACAATAGATGCTTATATTAATGCCGAAAATATTACTAATACACATTATTTAAATACTCTAGCTCATGTTAGAAATATTAGAAGAGTGGATATAGAAAAAGCTGCTAAACACAATATTGGCATGGCTTCTAACCTCATATGGCATACTCAAGGGAATCCTCCTGAAGATTACGCTGTGACGTCTGCCTTGATGGGAGCTTTATATCCAGAGGGTTCATATTTTACTGGCTACCCTATGAGAAGTTTATTAGATGCCGGAGTTCTTGTTTCCTCTTCTACTGACGCTCCTTGTGGAGAAGCAATTAAGGGTACTATTCAAAATATTATTGAGGTTGCTACAACTGGTATTGCACCTACATATGATTATCATGTTTTTAATCCTGATGAATTAATAACTGTTAGAGAAGTGTTAGATTGTTTAACCATTAATGGTGCTAAACAACTAGGGATTGATAATAAATGTGGTTCGATAAAAGTTGGTAAAAATGCTGACTTTGTTGTTTTAGATAAAAACTTCTTAAATTATGTAGAATATGAAGATTTAAAAACTATACATGAATCAAAAATCGAATATGTTTATTTTGAAGGAAATAAAGTATATCCGACATCTAATTAATGAAAGGAATATATATGTATGAAAAAATTATTTGTATCTTGTTTGATGGTTGCTTCATTAGCGGGTATTCTATGTTCTTGCAACAATTCTTCTAATGAAATTGCAGATTTAGTTGTTAAAGGTACTATTTACACTGCGGAAAAAGAAAATAATGGAGAAGCAACTGCATTTGCGGTGAAAGATGGTAAATATATTTATGTTGGAGATGAACAAGGTGTTCAAAAATTCGTTAAGGAAGGCACAACAACTGTAATTAATAATGAAAATGGATTAGTGATTCCGGGTGCTACTGAAGGACACGGACATTTTATTGGTGTTGATGCAATGATGCGTCAATTTCCTGGTTATGATGTTCAATATTTTGTTGAACCTGGCCAAAAAGGTTTGAAAGATATATTAAAAGAAACTTTACAAAATAATCCAAATTCAAAGTTTTTTATTTCTTGGGGATTAGTTTTTCATAAATTTACCGGAGATCCAAATTTTGATCCAAATAAGAGTTATGCTCAAGAAATTCAAGATATAGTTGATGAGTTAAATATGGATATACCAGTCATTTTCTTTGATAATGCTGGTCATCAAGCTTTATGTAATAATAAAGTTCTTAAAGAAGCTGGATTATATGATTTTGATAAAAAAGAGATAGTTGCGCCTCCTGGAGGAACAGTTTATTTAACTCAAGATAAAACCGCTCCTAATGGTTGGATTGGAGATGAACTTGTTTTTTATACCGCAAAGAAGGTATTAGATTTTACTAGTGTCAGTGATGATTTATTTAAAACTGCAGTTACCGATGGGACAAATGAGTTACACGCTCGTGGTTTTACTAATTATTTAGATGCTGCTATTAACGCTTTAAACGCTGACAAATTATATAAAAACATTAAAGAATTAGATGTAAACAATAAGTTGGGATTGAATATGGCATCATGCTACATAGTGCAGAAACCTGATGCAAATAATATTTATGCAAAGATTGATGATGCAAAGTCTTTAGCAGATTCATATATAACCGATCATTTTAATCCTCACAACATCAAACTTTGGATTGATGGTGTTACTGAATCTAGAACTGGTTGGGTAAGCAAAGAATATCCAAATCCAATTTCTGAAGATTTTAAATATGGTAATAAAATTTGGACTAAAGAAGAAATAAAAGATATTGTTACTTATTCAAATAAGAACCATTTGCAAGTACATTCTCATACATTTGGGGATGAAGCTGTGAGCGCTACTATTGATGCATATATATATTCTGACGGTTTATATGGGAGATATAATTACAATTCATTAGGCCATGTAAGAAATATTAAACACGAAGATATCGATAGATGTGCTAGAAACAAAATATCTATTGCAGAAAATCTTATTTGGCACAATTCTGGTATTCCAGAAGGAGATAATTACGATTCAATTTTCGAACAATATTCTAAAATTATGCCTGATGGTTTTTGGGAAACAGGATATCCTATGAAGAGTTTATTAGATGCTGGCATTAATGTCACTTCTTCAACTGATGCTCCAGCAGCTGAAGCTATAAAAGGAAATATCCAAAATATTATAGAAGTTGCAACTACTGGTATGGATCCAAATATGGAAACAAGAGCTTTTGGAATATCTGAACTTCTAAGCGTTAAAGAAGCATTACAGTGTTTAACCATTAATGGCGCTAAACAACTAGGGATTGATAATAAATGTGGCTCGATAAAAGTTGGTAAAAATGCTGACTTTGTTGTTTTAGATAAGAACTTCTTAAATTATGTAGAATATGAAGATTTAAAAACTATACATGAATCAAAAATCGAATATGTTTATTTTGAAGGGAATAAAGTATATCCGTCGTCTAATTAATTGAAGGAATTTATCTAGAGATACGCAAAAGAATACCCCTATCTTCTAAGCTCGCATAGTTGGAGGATGAATTGAGAGAATATTATTTCAAAAGTGGTGTTTTTTTGTTATAATTTTAACTATCAAAACAGTTTGATAGATGGGGTGAATTATGAAATTTAGAAAATTTGTTTTAATGTTTGCTATTCCTTGTTTCGTAGGAGTGTCATTAACTGGTTGTGGTAATAACCCAAAGCACAATATGTTACGTAAAGATTTTTTACTTGCTAATAATGGGTTAGATTATCTTTATGAAGTCACATATAACGATTATAGTTGGGATGATGTTACTGAATGGATGAATAGTGGAATAAAAAACACTAGTAGTGGAGCGTTTGGCTGTTCATCAGTCCATAATGGCAACTTTTATGGTAGAAGTTTCGACTTCTTTTTTACAGATATGTGTGAATTCGTTATTAGAACCAATAATGAAAATGGGCATTATGCTAGTATTGGTGTTGCAATTGGAGACTGTAATCTTAAAAAAGAAAGTGTTAATAGAATTCAATCGGGTCAAAATCTTACAGAAAAAGACAAGCTTGATGAAAAGCTAATCCCCTTTTCATTGGTAGATGGAATAAATGAAAATGGAGTTGTTTGTAATACCAACGTTGTTCCTGCTAAAGATCTAATCCCACATGAAGGGGAAGAAAAATATTTTACTCATGGCACAAATCCTGGAAAAGAGGATTTATTTTACCAATTCATGCCTAGATTTATTTTGGACAATGCAACAAGTGCTAAACATGCAGTTGAATTATTAAAAAATAGAAATATTACTGCAATGAATAAAAACGGTAAACAATGCGATTATTTTGGTGTTAGCAATATGGGATATGAACTACACTGCATGATTGCCGATAGAAATGATACTTATATTGTCGAACTTGTTGATGATAATTTACATGTTCTTCATTCTGGCGCTTCTATTATGACTAATTATTATTTGACTAATCCTTCTCCTAGTGGCGCTGGATTTGAACGTTATTCTACTTTATTTGATAATTATGATGAAGGTAAAACTTTAGAAGGAATGAAAAATCTTATTCACCGTGTTAAATATTCACCTTGTTATAATCCTAACTGGCAAGAAGGAGCTACCCATCCTATGTGGCCAACAGAATTTGCTGGTAATGACATCATTGATAAAGAAGGAATAACTCAACATTTAACTTTCTACAATGCTCAAGAATGGTTTGATAATAACTGGAATGATAAAATTGCTAACTCATTACAAGCTGCATATGACACAGTCAAAGATAAAGATGATACTAAACGCGCCACTTCGGGTGGTGGTGCTGTTCCTTGGATTTCCACGCACGCTTCTGTTTTTGACATTGAAAAAAGAATGATGCATTTAGTAACTCAAGAAAAAGAAGTTAATGGTGCTTACGACTTTAAGGAATATAGACTTTAATTTACATGATTTTATAATTTGAACTAATCTAAGAAGGTTCAAGTGTTGATATAGCATTAATGAACCACGAGTGTTTTTTTGAATATGATACAGTGTAGCCTGTATGTATCATTTATAAATTTATAAGCGGGAAAAGAGACTTATTCGACATGATAGGTAGTTACACAAAATTTTTGAGAAACAAAGCCTGATTGGATGGGATTTATACTTTTTGCCGATACTACTACATTTTCATTGTTTCTACGGCTGTAGAACTACTAGAAGTAGTACTCGTCCTTAAACTACACATTCTGAGAAACCCAAGTTGGTAAGTGTGATACTAGTTCTCTAGCAAAAAGGTAGCGGGTTTCGTACCGTACGCTTCACCAGAATAAAAAAACTCGCCATTAAAAACGAGTTTTTTTATTGGCTTGAGAAGCGCATATTAACTTTTTTTGCGCGTTTGTGTATAATTAATTAGCATGTTATTAAGTAAACTTAACAAAAAGGTAATTATTAAAGGCTTAATCGTTTTTGCTTGTTCATTTGCTTTATTTTTTGTTTTAACAATTTTATCTAATAAAGTTTTGGCGGCTTATGATGTTACAAGTGTACGATTATCGCCAGTATTAAATCCAATTCTTGGTATTGCTTTTGGTTGGCCTGCTATTATTGGTTGTGCCGTCGCAAACTTTGTTTCTGATGTTATTAGTGGTTATAAACCATTAGTGTATTGTTTAGGAATATTAACTCAAATTCTTTATGGAGCACTCCCGTATTATATTTGGAAATTAATTGTTAGATGTGAATCTCATAAAACAAGATTAGATAGCCCTCAAAAAACAATATACTTTGCTTTATTAATGTTATTTAACTCATTGTTGATGGGTGTTTTTGTTGGTTTATTCCAACTTTATACTTCAGGCAATAAATTTGGTGATACATTTTTATTTGCATTTTTAAATGACTTTGATATTTGTGTGGTTCTTGGTCTTCCACTTATGGCCTTAATTGATCATGTTTATTCACGCACCCACCAGTTTAAGAAACGTAAAATTTCATTTAATGAAAGAATTATTGTTTTATGTGGATGCTTAGAACTATTTGCATTTATACTGATTGCCACAATTTATTTATCTGTAAATATGAAGATTAACGATCCTCAAGTATGGAAACAAATTTTCACCGTATCTATATATGTTATGAATGGATTACTTATCTCTTCCATGATAGTAATGTATATTTTCTCATATTTAAGGAAGAAAAATGGTACCTTAAGAATAATAGAGAAAAGTAGTGGAACAATATATGTTGATGAACAAAAGCACATTGAATTTGTTTCTTTTCCTGGAGTAGAAGATAAAAACCATATTAAAGCAAAAGAATATGGAAATAGTTTTGAATACATAAGAAAAAATTATCATCCAAAATATGAAAACGTTTGGTCAACTATGGTATCTAATCAAAAAGGTTGCCCAATGAAATGTATATTTTGTGATTGTCCTGGTGTTGGATATTATGGAAATGTAACAATTGATGAGTTTAAATATCAAATTGAAACAATTATAAATAACGTTGGTGTTACGCATACAAAATTATTCCTTATTGATTTTATGCGTATGGGCGAACCAACGCTTAATGACAATGTTCTTAAATTTATCGAATTCGAATTAAGAAAAACAATATTAAATAAAGTAGATGCAGAAGAAATTCGTCCTACTATTTCTACTATGCTACCGAAAAACAACAAAGAAAAAGTAATTAAGTTCTTAACTGAATATTGTCGTATTAAAAATGAAGTTTATGATGGTAAGGCTGATTTACAGTTTAGTATTAACACGACAGATGAAAATGTCCGTAGGAAGATATTTAAAAATATGTCTATGTCTTTAGAAGAAATATCTGAGATTGGAAAATTATTACCGCTTCCTAAAGGAAATAAATACGCTTTAAACTTTGCTATTACAAAAGATACAATTATTGATCCAATATTAATTAACCGTTTATTTGATAAAGATAAATTTGTGGTTAAGTTAACTCCAATCCATCAAACTTTTAACTCGATTGATAATGGTTTTGTTGTTACAAGTGAATATGATTCATATGATATTTATCAAAAATTTGAAGATGACTTATCTAGAAACGGATTACAAACAAAAATTTATCTAGATCGATTTGAAGCTGATAAAGATTCTATTACTTGTGGTAACCTCCTTTTAGCTAATATTTCTGATAAACAAAGAATCAAAGGAAGTCAAAAGAAAAAGATTGGTATAAGTGTTGCAATTGAGCTTGACGCTATATTCAAAATGTATCCTGATTATGTTGAACTTGAATCCCCTGGCGCATTTAAAATTTATTATATTTGTCGTGAAGCTTATGACATTTATGTCATTAAATCTGGAATGGGCGAAGTAGCCGCTTCCGCTGGAGTGCAATTTTTGATTGCAAAATATGGTGTTTCTTTAATTATCAATTTTGGTGTTGTTGGCGGACTAACAGAAGAAATGAAAAAAGAAAAAGTTTGTGTTGTTAATCGTGTTGTTCATTATAAATATGATTGTTCCGAATTTATGGATTTACAAGTTGGACAAGTTGATGGTCATAATTCGATATACTTACACACCAATGAAAATTTAATTGAAAACGTTCTAACTTTAATGGATGGTGTGAAGGTTGTTACTTGCTGTTCCGGCGATAAATTTATTAGCACTAGTGTAGAAAAAGATTATTTGCATCGCACCTTTGGTGGAGATATATGCGATATGGAATCTTCTGGCATTGTTTTAACTTGTGAGATGAACAATGTTCCTTGTTTATTGTTTAAGGCCGTTTCTGACGGATTAAATGATGGCGCCGATGGCTTTTATGCGGAACTTGAACAAGCCTCGTTTAAATGCTTAAGGATTGCGGATGTAATCATTGATAAAATATCAAAAGTTGAATAATAATTTATATAATAATATTGGTAGTTTTTTTCTTAAGAAAACTTTGATAGAATATACATACTAAAATACATATGGAAAAATCGGAGTATAACACTAAACAATTAGAGGTTTTTGAAAAGGCTCCATATTTAAAAGCCATTTTAAAACTTTCTTTACCTAGCATTATTGGTCAGCTTATATTAGTTTTTTATAACTTGGCTGATACATTTTTTATTGGTTTAGCGAGTAAAAATGATTATTTCGTATCAAGGGGTTTAGATAACGCTCTTATTGCTGGAGTTACTATCTGTATGCCTGTATTTATGATTATCACTGCCATATCAAATTTGTTTGGTATTGGAGCTGCTAGTGTTATGTCTAGAAGTATGGGCAAGAATAATTATGAAAGGGCAAGAAACGCCTCTAGATTCGCTATTTGGGGATGTTTAGTATTAACATTGGTTTATTCCTTAATTGTTTTGATATGTAAGAATCCGGTAGCAATGTTTTTAGGTGGTGGAGATAAAGATGTTGCTTCTTTTGCTGAACCATATATTTTAATTTCGGTTGTTATATGTGGCATTCCTACCGCGATTAATACATTACTCTCACATTTATTTAGAGGGGAAGGCAAATCATTACAAGCCTCTATTGGTATTGTGCTTGGCGGCTTACTTAATGTTGCTCTTGATCCACTTTTCATCTTTGTTTTATTTCCAATTGAAAAGGCCGCTATTGCAGCTGCTCTAGCAACAGGCATATCAAATTGTATCGCTCTAATTTATTATCTTGTAGCCTACTTAATAATGAAAAAAGGTTTGGTTATTTCATTTAAATTTAAGAAAAAAATGTTTAATGAAGGCGTTCCTGGAGAATGTTTATTAATTGGACTACCAGCTTGCTTAATGACTCTTTGTGAAAATATTTCTTATATGATTCTTGATAGATTAATGGCAACTGTTTCGACTGACCCAGTTATAGCAAAAGCAGCTTTAGCTGGAGTTGGCGCCGCTAAAAAGATTAATATGTTTGCGCATTCTGTTGTTAGGGGTATGACTCAGGGTGTATTACCTTTGATTGGGTACAACAAATCTAGTGGTAATCGTCATCGTATGAGAATGATAGTGTATATTTCTGCTGGCATAAGCGTTGGCATCGCCATCATTTGTATGATTTTAAATTTGACTTTATCTGTTCCTTTAACAGAAATATTTCTTCATGAAGAAACTTCAATAAGTTATGGTGCTAAATTCTTACAAATTCTTAGTATAGGCGCTCCATTTAGCGCGATTGCTTATAGTGTTATATCTTTCTTCCAAGCTGTTGGAAAACCATGGAGAAGCTTAATATTAGCGTTATTAAGAAAAGGAATATTAGACATTCCATTAATGTTTATATTACGGTATGCAATTCCTACATATGGTATCGTTTGGGCTACCCCAATAGCAGATATAGCCTGTAGTATTGTTGCTGTTATATTATTTATCGTTTATATTGATAATCACGGTCACGATCGACACGCGAACCACAGTGAAATTAAAACGGCATAAAAAAATGGGCCTAGCCCATTCTTTTGTTTAGTAGTTATATAGCCCAAACTCCATCTTTGAAGATTTGGACTTTTTTATTATCTTTTGTTGTTCCGATGATGGATAAATCACTTGTTCCAATCATAAAATCTACATGGATCATTGAATCATTGATTCCCTTTTCTTTTAGTTGTTCTGGAGTCATAGATGAACCGCCATCAATACATTCGCCAAATCCCGCGCCTAATGCAAAGTGACAGCAAGCATTTTCATCAAATAAGGTTTCATAAAATAAAATTCCTGTTTGATTTATAGGTGAGGTATAAGGAACTAACGCAACTTCTCCAAGCATTGATGCTCCTTCATCCATTTTAACCATATGTTCAAGAGCATCTTGGTTTTTCCTTGCCTCAACTTTGATTACTTTTCCATCTTTAAATGTTATTGAAAAATCTTCAATTAATTTTCCCATATAACTTAATGGTTTGCTTGCTACTAATTTTCCTTCTGCTTTGCCATATTGAGGTGATGTAAATACTTCTTCAGTTGGCATATTTGGATTGAATTTTTTTCCTTCTGCAGTTGTTTCAATTCCTGCTCCCCATAAGCAATTTGGAATTAGTTCAACATGGAAGTTAGTTCCATTACTTGCTTCATAATCTAAGCATTTTAAGTTTAATTTGCGTAGTTTTTTGCTTTTTTCCACTAAATATTTATTATGTTCAACCCAATTGTTTGTGGTGTTATTTTCATCAACGCGAGCACATTTTAATATCGCATTCCATAATGATTCAACTGCTTCATCTTCATTAAGATTTGGGAACACTTTTTTCGCCCAAGCTTTTCCTGGCACTGCAACAATACACCATTTATAGTGGCCATCCATTACATCTCTATATTTTTTAATTTTTGGATAGCTTCTCATTCTGGCTTTTGCAATTTTTGCTTGGTTAATTCCTTTCATTGCATCTGGATCATCACTTATGATGTGTAGCATTGCCGGCATTTTCTTACTTGCATATTTCCATCTTGCTAACTCATAAGGCGCTACTTTGCTTAATGTTCCAAGTGTAGCATATTTATTTGTTAATCGATTTACTGGGTCATGATTCCATCTTACAATTACTTTTTTTGCGCCAGCTTTATATGCTTGTTCAACAACCATTGTGACAAATTCTGGCTGATCAAGATTTGCATTAATCCATAATTCGTCACCTTTTTCAATTCTGACACCAACTTTTATACACATTTCAGCGTATTGTTCTAATAGTTTTTGATTCATTTTTTTTACCTCGAATTGTCTTAATTATATAAAATTAATGATATTTCTAAAACATATTGTTTATATTCTAATATATTTTGAATATAATATACGACGAGGTGACATTATGTTATATGACGATTTATTAAAAGATAATATGGCCGCATACAAAGCTCGTGATAATGAAGCTAAAGGTGTTCTTTCAATTGTGATTTCGCGTTATAAACTTATGGTAGTGGAATCTAGAACAAATGGAAAAGAACTCACAGATGCAGACCTCATTGTATTGATTCAAAAAATTCTCAAAGAATTATCTGATGAAAAAGAAGGATATTTAAAAGTTAACAATCAAGCTAGAGTCGATTCTATTTCTAAACAAGAAGAAGTTCTTAAAAAATATCTTCCAAAACAACTTAGTAAAGAAGAAATTTTGGCTGAAATTAATAAACTTGATGACAAATCAATGCCTAGTATTATGAAACACTTTAAAACTAATTTTGCTGGAAAAGTTGATATGTCACTTGTAAGTCAAATAGCTCGTAGTTTATAATTTATGAGCGTTGGGGGTATCGTATAACGGTAGTACTCCGGTCTCCAAAACCGTCAATATGGGTTCGATTCCTATTGCCCCCGCCATCGACCAATTAGGCGACTCGAACATACAATCGGGTCGCTTTTAATATAATAAAAGGACAAAATGTCCTATCATGGAGATATAAAGAGGACAAAATGTCCCTTCCCTGTTTACACAACGGGACAATAGTGATATCATATTTTCGGGTGAAATTATGACATTAAAAGAAATAAGAATTAAAAATAATTTATCTCAATTAGAAGCTTCATCAATTGTTGGCGTTCCTGTTCGCACTTTTAGAAGATATGAAACTAATGAAAATTATGGTGATGTTTTAAAGCGAAAAATTTTTATTGACGCAATAATCGATTA
>JAZLFA010000016.1:0-11846 GCA_045615545.1 Bacilli bacterium
GCCAAGAAGTAGGTGTTACAGCTTATAGCACAAATTTTGTTAATAGTAATTATGTAATACCTAGAAATAACATTGAAACTAACAATTTAAGTGGTAGAACAATATTAAGATATATTGCTAGTACAGCGGGTGGTTATGCTACAGCTACTACCGACGGAAAAATTAAGATTGGTTATTATGTAGAAAAAAATCTTGATGTAAATAGTTCCATGTACACTAAATCTGATATTGGTGATTACATCGTTCCACCTATTGATATAGTAACTGTAGCTATGGAAGATACTGATATTGGAATAAGTAGTGGTGAAGGTACTAAAGAATTAAAGATTGTTTTTGATCCATTACTATTTGTTTCGAGTGATGATACTCAAACAGAAGTTAAACAAGCTGTTACTAATATTCTTAATCAAGTAAGACCTTATGTTTATCGTTCAGGAACATTTGAAACATTACGAGATTATGATATTAATGTCGGTGATATTATTACCATTGACGGAAGAACCTTTATGGTTATGCAAAAAGAAATTGCTAACAAAGGTTTAACATTAAGTTCTTTTGGTAATAATGAAACCGATAACTTTATTATCGCTACAGATGAAACTATATTAGCTACTAATGGAAAGTATCATAAACTTAAAGTTGACGTTGATGGATTAGAGAGTGAAGTTGGTGAAGCACGTGGTGATAAAAGTACACTTAAACAGAAATTAGATAGTATTGAAGCAAGTATCACTCAATCTGGTAACTCAATTTATAAACAAAGTACAGAACCACAAGACCCAAAAATAGGGGATATTTGGTACTATACAGGTACAACTACTAGTTCAAGAACTAATGGCAAATGGTACAGATATAGTGGTACAACATGGGAAGAAGTTACAGATAGTGAAATTACTGTTCAAGGGCAACAAATAACTCAATTAAATATTGATGTGGGTGAGATTAGTACAACAGTTTCAAATCATACTACTCATTTAGATGATTTAGATGATGATATTGAAGAAGTAAATGAAAGTATTTCTGAAATAGACCAAAAAGCGGATAATATTTCAGCTAGTGTATCAAGAAAAATAAGATATGCTTCAAGTGCTCCAAGTCCAGCTAGTGAGGGTGATAGTTACTACAATACTACAAATAAAAAGTGGTGGATTTACAACAATAATGCTTGGAGAGAGGCTAAAGATGGCGAGATTGATAATAAGTTAGATTCCTCAACAAGCGGTGTTTCTCAAACATGTAGTTGGGATTTAACTTCTTCAGATTGGACTGTTTCTATTAATGGTGATAAAAAGTTTGGTGTTGATAGTAGTGGTGCTTATGTAAAAGGTAATATTCAAGCAGATACGGGTAAAATTGGTAATTGGACTTTAGATGAAGGAAACTTAAAGTATGATAGTGGAAACACATTGAATATCTATTCCTCCATTCCTTCAATTACTTTAAAGGATTCTGCTGGAAATTATGAAAATTCGATAGCACCAGGTACCACCACTATGAAACACTTCACGACCTCTGGCACTAATACTACTAATTATAGTGGCGATGGTATGACTACAAGTGGTTTTATTAGAACACCTAAACTAGATTTAAACCCTAATGATTCAGCACAAAACCCCATGACATTTGAATATTCTAATAGTAAGATAAATGTAAATGAAAAACTATATTCAAGTCAAACTATTTCAGACAATGACTTGGGTAATGTTTTAGCTACTAAAGCGTATGTGGATAGTAAAGCAGGTGGTGAGCCAAGTGCTTATCTTAAATCCGTAAGTATTAGTGGTAACACAGCTACTTTTACGAAGAAAGATAATACTACGCAATCTTACACACCAAATATTCCTACAGCATTAAGTCAATTATCAGCAGATAGCACACATAGACTGGTAACCGATACTGAGAAAAATACATGGAATGGTAAATCAGTTGTATCAGGTACTTCGAGCGGTTCAAATTGGACATCTATCACTATTAATGGCACTTCTCATAGTATTCCTCAAGGCGGAGGCGGAGCTTCTGTATCTACTGCTAATGTTTTATTGAGATGGAATTATTGGAGTAATATGCAACAATCGGTCTCTGTTTCAGGTGTTACTTCATCAAACATTGTCATTGTAAGTGCCAACCCGTCATATATGTCTGAATATACTGAATTTGGAGTTTATTGTTATGACCAAAGTAGTAATAGTTTAACTTTCAGATGCACCTCAACTCCAAATGCCGATGTTAGAGTTAATGTGGTTATCATCAATCCATAGGAGATTATTATGATTTTAAACATGATGTATAGTAAACAATCAGCACCTTCCTTTGATTATGGTGATGGTACATATAACACCGTTCAACGAGGATATAACAATCACATTAGAGTATATAAGGGTAGCACTTATCAGGATGTAGGAATTGCTAGTGGTGCTTATTCAACCTGTGGTAATTTTCAAGTGGGTATTGATGAATCTGCTTTGCAATTTACTGATGCTTATACAAGTGGTGTTAGTGGTAATACAGGTTATAACAATCTATCTGTTGGTTATACAGCTCCCAATGGGGATGCCACTATATGTTTAGAATGGGTATATTCAGCTATAACCACTGGTATTTATTTGGGAGAAGTTGAAATATGTGTTGATGGATCGTGGTATGGTTTAAATCAGGCATTTGTGAATGATGCAATTAAACCTTTAATTCTAGTTGTTACAGGTTATAACAATGGTACTTCCTATTACTTTCCACAATCTTGGTATATACCTAATTATCAAAATTGCGGTTCTGGTAATTATCCTACACTAAAAATTTATTTCACTTTACCACAAGGTAAGAGATTGGATTATGTTTATTTTTACGCTAATAAAGCAGGAAGTAGTTCTTATGGTGAAGGTTTAAGAGTTCATGCTATTCCTGCTAATGAATTTAGAATTACTTATAAATAAGAGGTAGATATGTTTATTCTTGTAGATAACGATACTAATAAAATACTTAATTGGAGTTATAGAGATAATATTGGTGAATTAACCATAAACTCCAGTAAATATGAAATTCCTTTAGAACAAATGCCTAGAGAACAATATTTAGACCATTATGAATATATTAATGGTGAAGTTGTTGCAGTTTTACTCCCACAAGAAGAAATCGATAAACAAAACGCATTAATTGAAATATCAGAATTAAGATGTCAATTACAAGCTACAGATTACGTAGTAATCAAGATTGCCGAAGGTGTAGCTACAACAGAAGAATATGCAGAAGTTATAGCACAAAGACAAGAATGGCGTACAAGAATTAATGAATTGGAGGAATTAAATGGCTAGAGCAGGTTATATTAATATCCCTAATGCGATCGCAGAAGGTATGCTAAATGATAATATTCTTAATGGTGTAACTTCTGTAACTGCTTCTTTATTAGATGCTACTACTACCATAGATGAGACCACTTCTTTATGGTCAGCGGTTAGTTCACATGAAATAACCACTACTGGTACACATACTTTACCAGTAACTAGAACAACATCTAATCCATATTTATTTGGTATTACAACAACTGCTACTTTCTCATCTACAACAGCAATACAGCCTAAATATATTTGTTACCATACAAATACTAACATTTTAGGTTTTGCTCTCTTGGATAGTAGTGGTAATGCACTAAATGTTGACCCTAATACCGAAATTAAAGTAGCTCCTATGAACGGAACATTAATTAAACTCACAATTTCATAGAGTTGACTTAATTTTATTGGTAAAATTATGTAAAACGATACCGCTATAACTGCACCTATAGCGGTCTATCAATTAAGTGATAACTGCACCTATCACAATATGGAGATGTGAATGAGTGAAACAATTATAGTAGCTGTTCTCACCATTAGTGCAACAGTAATCTCTGTAGTATGGTCTAACAAACGATATTCCACACTTACTAATTACAAAATAGATCAGTTAGAACAGAAGGTTAATAAGCACAATAATCTGATTGAACGAACATATAAAGTTGAAGAAAGATTATCAATAATTGAGAACAGCCTAGATGTCGCAAATCATAGAATTAAAGATTTAGAGGGTAAGTAATGGAACAAATTGAAATAAATGTAATCAATAAAATAGCAAGTCCTGCTGACCCTAATTTTGTAGTCTGTGAGAACATAGATTACGTTATTCATTTTAATTTTGATGAAGAATGGGAAGGTAGAGAAGCTAAAACAGCTAGATTTATTTGGAATAATGCTTATACAGACGTTCCTTTTATTGGTGATACTGTTGCTGTACCTGTTATTAATAACACTACTTATTTAGCAGTTGGTGTTTATTCAGGAGATATCTATAGTAGTACACCTGCTTCAATAGCTTGTAAAAAATCCATTTTAAGTGGTGAGAACCCAATTCATCCAGAACCACCTGAAGATGTCTATAATCAAATTATGACACTAATTAATGAGTTAGCTGTTGATAAGGCTGACGTTGATTATGTGGATGAAGAGATTGCTAGAGTAGAAGGTGAGATACCAAGTATTGAGGGTCTAGCTAGTGTTGAATACGTAGATACTGGTCTTGCTACTAAAGGTGATAACCTTACTTATAGTGATAATCATCTTAAATTAATGAGTGGTGATACTGAATTAAGCGATGTTTATATCACCGGGGGTGGTGGAGGCTCTACCGATTATAATGACTTAAATAACAAGCCAAAAATCAATGGTGTTGAATTAAGAGGTAATAAGAGTACAAGCGAGTTAGGAATTAATGTTCCTACTAGAACAAGTCAGCTTACAAACGATAGTGGGTTTATTACAACTAGTGCTTTAACACCATACAGAACAAGTGCTAATCAAGACCTTATTGATGCAACAAAAGCTGATACAGAAGATTTAAGTGATGTTGCCTTTAGTGGTAGTTACAATGACCTAACTGATAAACCAACCATCCCAAGTGCTTTAGCTGATTTAAGTACAGATACTACTCATAGAGTTGTTACTGATACAGAGAAAAGTACGTGGAATAATAAACAAGAAGTTATTTCTGATATTGCTACAATCAGAAATGGAGCAGGTCTTGGTGCTACTGCAGTACAACCTAATGCTATTGCTGATATGGCTACTAAAACTTGGGTGGGGACTCAAGATTATGCTACAAATGAACGAGTTGATTCTGTTGAAGATGCTATTCCTAGTGCATTAAGTGAATTAACAGATGATAGTACACATAGATTAGTTACAGACACAGAGAAGAATGGTTGGAGTGCTAAAGCTGATATATCCGATATTCCAGATGTTATTGATAATGTAACAAGTACAAGTACAGAAGATGCACTTAGTGCTAAACAAGGTAAAATCCTTAATGACAGAATTAATAATATTGAAGGCAGAGGCAGATATTTAAGTCATTGGAATTGTGTTACTGGTTTACCTTTAACTAATCCTAGTGGTACTCCATATACATATAGAACGGGTGACTTCTTTATTGTAAACACAGTAGGAACAACAAATTATATTCCTAATGGAAGTGAATATACTGGAGTTCCAAGTACAACAATTTATAGTGGCGATATTAAAGCAAACGATACAATCTATTATGACGGAACAAACTGGTCTGTAATTGATACACCAATCCCCGCAAGTGAAGTCCAAGACGTCTATCAGAATGGTGAGAGTGTTTTAAGTAGTGGTATTGCTTATGTTGTTGTTCCTACTGCAGTATCAGATTTAGATAATGATGAAGGCTATATAACTGGTATTGATAGCACAGATGTAACGGACGCATTAGGTTATACTCCTTACAATGCTACTAATCCAAGTGGTTATCAGACTTCTGCTCAAGTAGAATCAGCAATTACTAGTAAAGGTTACACTACTATGTCTGCAGTTGAAGCTAAAGGTTATGCAGTAGCTAGTGATTTAGCAGATGTTGCTACAAGTGGTAGTTATAATGATTTATCTAACAAAGTTTTCGATTCTGTTGATAGTACAACAATGCAAGTTGTGAATAGTGTCTTATCAGTCAAAACTACAAATGAAGCAACAAGTGGTAATTATCAACCTATCACTTCTCATGGTGTAAAAGTAATCTTAGGAGATATAGAAGCTTTATTAGCAGAGGTATAGTATGAGTATTGCAAGTGAAATTACTAGAATTAACACAAATATAGCTAATAGTTATACAGCTGTTTCAGACAAAGGTGGAATATTACCTTCAGTTCAAAATTCCAATAACTTACCTAACGCAATTCGAAGTATAAGTAGTGATGTCTTTTGGTCTAAAGAGATTTTATGCTTAAAAACAGATGCTTCAGAATGGAATAATAACACTTTAATTTGTTCAAATGGTGCTTGGAGCGGAAGTACCTTAATTTTAACTTAGGAGGATTTTATGGCTTTTATAAATGCTATTACAGCAGGTGGACTAACTAAAAATATCCCTAGAAATGTCGAAACAATTACTACTACAAACACAACGGTTACTGTATCACCCAACACTAAAGTGATAATTACAGAACCAATAGGAAGCTTAAACATCACGTTAGCGTTACCCACAGAGGGTATTGATAGTGAATACAAAGTTTGTTTCTCACCAACATCTTCTTTTACTGATTTAATAGTAAATGCGGTAAATGGTTATGCTGTGAGATGGACTGAGTTTATTGAAAAATTCGATGAAAAATATGGTTATGAATTAGTTTTTAGTTATCAAGGTATTGATTTTAACTTAGATAACGAATTAATTATTTCAGCCAGTTGGGATAAATACAGATTAGAAGACACACTTACTTTTGGTATCATGAGAGATATTGCGTCATCAAGTCCAGTATGGACTAGGACAAACGACGCTGTTGGTTTAACAGCTAGAGCAAGTATCGGAACAGAAGTGGGGTATAGTGATTTTGATAATTATTACCCTTGGAATGAAATGACCAGAACAACATTAAGTTCTGGTGATGTCATGGTTCGAATTCCAAAATTCTATTATCAGCGATATGTTGAAAACAATATTGAACACATCAAAATCAGTGATAAGCCACAAGCAGGTTTTGATTTACACCCAGCTTTTACTCACAATCATACAACTCAAGAAAACATCTATGTTGGTGCGTATAAAACTACAGCAAATCATACTTCAAAGAGTGGTTTAGCTCCTTTAGTAAATCAAACTAGGGCACAATTTAGAAGTGGTGCCAGAGCTAAAGGTGATGGTTGGTCACAGATGGATTTTACTTCAACAATGGCTGTTCAGATGTTATATCTAGTCGAATATGCCGATTATAATTCACAAGCAAAAATCGGTGAAGACTATACAGCAAGTTCACATAGTGCTGCGATTGTAACAGGTTCTTGTGATGGAATGTATGGTGTAGGTAACCATACTGGCAGGCCTGCGGGAACTTCAAACGATGTAGATTGTATTTATCGTGGTGTTGAAGGTTTTTGGGGTAATGTATGGGAATGGGTCGATGGTTATAACCAGAACAGCGGAGCACAGTATATCTGTAATGACCAAGCTAATTATGCAGACGATACTAGTACGAATTACACACAAGTGGGTTATAACTGTTTAACAGAAACTGGCTATCCAAAGAACATGGGATATGATGCAAATAATCCGTTTGTCATGTTCCCTGTAGCTAGTGGTGGTAGTGCAAGCACATACCTTTGCGACTACTACTATTACAACTCGGGTTGGCGTGTCTGTAAGCGCGGTGGTTATTGGAACGATGGCGCTAGCGCTGGCCTTTTCTACTTCTCTGTGAGCAATGCCTCCTCCCATGCTCACGCGAGCATCGGCTCCCGCCTCCTTTGGTTACCCTAAAGGGGGTTGTTAAGGGGGAGCGAAGCGATTCCCCCTTAAGATTAAATGTGTTTACCAGACTCTAAATAAATATAATTGTCGAAAAGGCGTTAAAGTGTTTAGGCGTGTCTGTAAACGCGGTGGTAATTGGAACAATGGCGCTAACGCTGGCCTTTTCTACTTCAATGTGAACAATGCCTCCTCCAATGCTAACGCGAACATCGGCTCCCGCCTCCTTTCGAAATTGTACTTTTCACTTTAACGCCCTAGCACATGCTAAAAAATTGCACGTTAGGGACTCGTCTAGTAGGTTAATTCTCGAAAAACGCGGTTAGGTGCGAAAGGACCATATGAAAAGAATAGGTTTCTTATACGAAAGGATAATATCCCTAGATAATTGTAGAGAAGCTATTATTAAAGCTTCTAAAGGCAAGACACACAGAAAATACGTTTCTGAAATATTAGAAAATTTAGAGTATTATGCACAAGATTTATCACTCAGATTACAAACAGATACTTTTACTACACCTTATAAACACAGAGTAATTCAAGATGGTTTATCACATAAAAAGAGAGATTTAGAAATACCTTCATTTTACCCAGACCAGTGTGCTCATCACGCTTTAATTCAAGTATTAAAACCTATTGTAATGAAATCCGCTTACTATTGGTCTTGTGGAAATATTAAAGGTCGTGGTATTAAACGAGCTTGTATCGGTGTTGATAGAGCAACAAAAAGACATCCAAAAAAAGCTAAATATTGTTTTAAAGCTGATATTAAAAAATTCTATCCTAACGTTAATCACGATGTTTTAAAAGAAGCTTTGGCAAGAAAAATTAAAGATAAAAAAGCATTAGCTTTATATTATCGAATTATCGATACACATCCTAATGGTATTCCAATAGGAAATTACACATCACCATGGTTTGCAGAATTTATTTTGCAATCTTTAGACCATTTTATCAAAGAGCAGTGTCATATTAAATTTTATATTCGTTATGCTGATGACATAGTTTTAATTGATAGTAAAAAGCGTAAATTACACAAAGCTGTTAAAGGTATCATGGAGCTTTTAAATAGATTTAAATTTAAGCTAAAAGAGAACTGGCAAGTGTTTAAAATTTATAGAAATGGTAAAGGTAGAAAAATAGATTTTGTAGGTAATTGTTTTGCCATTGGATTTACTACCATAAGAAAAACTAAAGCGTTAGCTTTTATTAGACAAGCTAGAAGAATATTAAAACGTCAGAAAAATGGAACACCTGTATCTCTGAAAATGGCAGAAGGGTTTATATCGCGGTCTGCTTGCTTAAAGAGAACAGATAGTTTTAGTTTATCTAAAAAGTATTATTGTCCTATTGATATTTTTAATTTAAAGGAGGTTATTAGACATGCGAGTTCAAGGGGATTTATCACCACAAATTGTGGAATTACAGTTGGAGTTTAGTGGTATGGTTAGAATCATGCTTAGAGAAAACATTCGAGAGGTCGAAATCGAACATGAAGGTATTGTAGAAACTAAGTACGAATACGATGAATACGTTATTTATGCGAAGTATTACAACAATCTAGAAAATGATGTTAGAGAACATTTAGCAGATTGGATGGCTACAGGTCGAGATATAGAGTTTAGTCAAAATGCTTCTAAAGCTAAGGATATGGAAGATGCTTTGAAAATATTTGGAGTAAATGCAAATGAATAGTATTTTAGAACAAGCTAATAAAATTAAAACTGATACCAAAGACGCTTTGCAGACTCTTTGGGATAACATTGTTAAAGGTCAACAAAAACAATTAATCAAGAAACCAGAAATCAAAGCTTTATTCGATAGATATGGCGTTGATTACGAGGAGAAATAAATGTTTGATATCACACCAATATTAGAGTCATTAATCACTATTTTATGTGCAATAATTACTGGATTACTCATTCCTTATCTTCGTAAGAAATTATCAAATGCTACTTTTGATAATATCAGTAAATGGGTAAATGTAGCTGTAAGTTGTGCTGAACAAGTCTATGGAGAAGGCAAGGGTAAAGACAAAAAGCAATTTGTACTTAATTACCTTAATTCTAAAGGACTTACTTATGACCAAGAAGCAATAGATGTTTTAATTGAAAGTGCAGTACAGAAGCTATAAAATATAGTTACGAATAGAAATAACCCAAAAGGTGAAGAGAGTTAGAGTAATCTAGCTCTCTTTTCAATAGGAGGAAATGGTGGACACTTCTTTCTTAGATTTGACACTCCCAAAGCTAAAGCAATGGGATTTTTGCTTCTACGACCTTGCCTATCACTAGGTCTTACATGGTCTCCACAAGCGCAGATTATACTGTTCGGCTATGCCCTACGGTGCAGTTTGTTCTATACGATTAAAATCCTGGGTTTTCTCATCCGCATGGGTTATAATAGATACAGCAGTTGACTGATGATAGATAGTACGTCAACAGGTCTTGGGTTAATCTATATAATCGTGAAGACTGGTGCAAGAAGTGCTGTGTTGGCAAAAAGGTGAAGACTTGCGATGGCTAGTACCAATACCAAATCTAGCTTTTATTAAAACTATGAAGAATGAATTTTTAGACACATTAGCAGATTATCTTAAGCAAAGTTACAAAGACGGATATAAAGAAGGCTACAAGAAAGCCTTAGAAGACATGAGTCTGTTTCTAACAGAGAAATATCCCAAGAGTTAAAAAATCTAGCCTATAGAGGTTAAATATGTTTAGATTAAACGTGATAGATAAAACAACAGGTGAATACCCAACGATTGAAGTATTAGAAGATATAGCAAGAAAAGGCGGTTTATTAGTTTACGATATAAACCAGTTTTACTTAATGAAGATGGTTGTCTTTTTCTTTCTGATGATTGCAATAAAATGGTGGCTGTTGACACAAAACGATTTATCCCTGTATTAGAAGAAGATTAAAGAGAGATTATGACTAAACAAAATATAAAGATTGTTATATCGGCACTACTATTTGCTTTTATTTTTTATAACATTTATATCTATTTCTTCAACGATGGTTTGCTTAAAATAATAGCTCTTATATTAGTTCTAGCATCCATGTCATCTATCATAATGCTGTTAAAAGATTAAAGATTATAAGTTAAAGTCCACTTATAGTTGTGTATTTGGTTCTCAAGAGCCACTCTAAAGTCCACGCCAGAGTGACTCGTATAACCAAGTGATCCATCTGCATTACGCACTAAATTGTATGTAATTCTTATTTCATCTTTGCAAACTTTAATAACATCTAATACTTCATTAACAATAGTCATTTCAAAATTAATGGATTCTTCTGGGTTTTTAGCAAAACCTGATAAGAAATTAACAATATCTTCTTTAGTAATATGAGAGGTGTTATTAACTTTTGCTCTTTCAAGTCTTAATGTAGATTGTTGTTTTTCTAAATCAGCAATTTTAATAGCTATAGCTTCACTAGGATTTTTAACAATAATTTCAGTTAATTTATTAATCTGTAAGTCTATATCATTAATTTGTTTATCTAAAGATGCTCGTTTCATCATTTTCTCATCGTGTAATGCAGCACGTTCAACAGCTATTGTTGCGATACGATCAATAGTTGCTTCATTCAATAAATCATTCCAAACACTATTTCTAAAAGCTTTATCAAGAGTATCTCTATTAACTCTTAAACCACATTCTTTACATCTATAATATTTATATTCACCACCATTACCATGAGCTGTTTCTCCACTCATAGAATGACCACATGAGCCACAAATTAATTTACCTGATAAAATGTATAAGTCTTTAGTTTTCATACCCCGTTTCTCCCTTAAAAATTCTCTTCTAGATTGTACTTTATTAAAGGTATCTATATCTACTATCTTTAAATGATCATGTTCTATAACGATTTTCTTTTTAGTACCATATTCAAATATTCCTATATATTTCTTATTAGATAAAATTTTATCTAACGCATTGTACTTAAACTTATTACCATAAGAAGTTCTGAACCCATGAGAATTTAACCATTCCATTATCTCTGTTGTACTATGATTTGTTAAATACATATCAAATATAGTTTTAACAGCTTCAGCT
>JAZLFA010000017.1:0-45544 GCA_045615545.1 Bacilli bacterium
TAATGCGATATTTTATTCATTTTTATATTATGAAAACATGCTCGCTAAGAAGAGCTATCAATACGATAAAATCAATAGAGTCTTTTCTTCTTCATTAGGAGATTTTCTAATAGTGGAATTTGATAAAGAAGACAATGTATATTTAACGATTAAAAAATCAAAATATAATAACATAATCGTGTTTGATAAAACTGATGAGTTTGATGTAACAAAACTTGAACATAAAGATGGCGTTAATGTATACATTATTAATGGTAAAAAATATTATAAAGTTATTATGAATGATGCCACAATTCAAAAAGGAAACGATAAACTATTTGATTTTGTAAGATAAGTTATTGATATCTTAATTAAGGCACCCCCTTAAACTTTGGAGGGGTATCTCTGCCCCCTTTAACTTTGGAGTATTAAGATTAGCACTTAGTGTGCTTTTCTTTTAATTTACATAATATTGATAGACAATGTATACACAACGTCATATAATGTATACGAGGAATAAATGGTATGGGAAATGTTCTTAGTGTTAGGGTAGATGAAAATAAGAAAAAGGAAGCTAGCAAAATCTTAAAAGATTTGGGGCTAGATTTATCAACCGCAATTAATATTTATCTTACTCAAATTATTAAGAAAGGAGGCATACCATTTATGATTGAAAGACCAAACAAAGAGACTTTACAAGCAATCAAAGACTGTGAAGAAGGTAAAAATCTCATTGGCCCATTTAACAACACCAAAGAATTGATGGAATATTTGGAAAAAGAAGAGGATGAGTAGTAAACTAATCATCACTTCAACATTCAAAAAAGACATCAAAAGAATCAAAAAACAACATAAAAACCTGTATTTGTTATATGACATTGTTGACAAACTCGCTAACCATCAAATATTGGATGTTAAATATCGTGATCATGAACTCAAAACACAAATGCACGTGAATGTCACATTGAACCAGATTGGCTTCTAGTTTATGAATATCAAAACGATAAACTATTACTTGTTCTTTGTAGAACTGGATCCCATTCTGAATTGAAGATTTAAGAAGGAAATGCGCTCATAAAGAGCGCTTTTCTTTTGCGTTTTTTCGAATAAACTTGATAAATATTATATATAAATATATTATTTAGTAGTTGTAACGGAGGAATATTTAACTATGGAAGTTAAAAAAACAATGCTCTCAGTAGATGGTAATACTGCTGCAGCTATTGAATCTTATAACTTTATTGAAGTCGCGGGTATCTTCCCAATCACCCCATCTTCACCAATGGCAGAACAAATTGATGTTGATGCCTCAAAAGGAAAGAAAAACTATTTCGGAAGTGTAGTAAAAGTCTCTGAAATGCAATCTGAAGCTGGTGCTTCTGGTGCAGTTCATGGAGCAATTCAAGGTGGTGCATTAGCCGCTACATATACTGCTTCACAAGGCTTATTACTCATGATCCCTAATATCTACAAATGGGTTGGTGAATGTTTACCAGTCGTTATGCACGTCTCTGCACGTAGCTTAGCAACAAGAAGCTTATCTATCTTCGGCGATCACCAAGACATTTATGCGATTAGACAAACAGGTATTACCATGATCTGTTCACACTCAGTCCAAGAAATCGCTGATTTAACTCCTCTTGCTCACTTAGTAGCAATCGAAGGTGAAACTCCAGTCTGTCACTTCTTTGATGGATTTAGAACTTCACACGAAATTCAAAACGTTGAATTCGTTGAAGATGAAGCTTGGAAGAAACTACTTCCAATGGATATGGTTACTAAATTTAGAAGTAGAGCCTTAAATCCACATGGACATTCAGTTACTCGTGGTGGTGCTGAAAACGATGATATCTATTTCCAAGGTAGAGAAGCAAGCAATGCTCACTATAACAAAGTAATTGATATCGCTGATAAATACTTTAAAGAAGTTTCTAAACTAACAGGTAGAGAATACGCACCATTTACATATTATGGTGATCCAAATGCTGAAAGAGTTATCGTTGCGATGGGTAGCGTTACTGAAACCGCTAAAGAAGTTATTGATGAACTTAAAGGCGAAAAGATTGGTTTAGTAAAAGTTCACTTATATCGTCCTTTCTCCGCTAAACACTTATTAGCGGTGTTACCAAAATCAGTTAAAAAGATTGCTGTTCTTGATAGAACTAAAGAACAAGGTGCTAGTGGTGAACCACTATACTTAGATGTCGTTTCAGTTATTAAACAAGCTGGTTTAGATATTGAAGTTATCGGTGGTAGATACGGCTTATCTAGTAAAGATACACAACCTAAAGATGTTAAAGCTGTCTTTGACTTCTTAAAAGGCAAAACATGGCACGGATTTACCGTTGGAATTAATGATGATGTTACCAAACTCTCAATTCCAGTTGATCCAAACTTCCACGTTCATAGCGACTACACATCCTGCTTATTCTATGGTTTAGGTAGTGATGGTACTGTTAGTGCTAATAAATCATCAATTAAAATCATCGGTGACGCTACTGGCCAATACGCACAAGCATATTTCGCATATGACTCACGTAAAGCTGGTGGAGTTACTCGTTCACACTTAAGATTTGGTAAGAATCCAATCAGAAGTACATACTATGTACAAAATGCTGACTTTGTTTCTTGCTCACTTGATAGCTATTTATTCAAGTTTGACATGATCAAGAACTTAAAAGAAGGTGGCACATTCCTCTTAAATACTGATATGTCTGATGAAGATTTAGAAA
The DNA here is from genome assembly GCA_045615545.1 of Bacilli bacterium. GTDB lineage: Bacteria > Bacillota_I > Bacilli_A > RFN20 > CAG-826 > SIG220. The sequence continues at coordinate 2,712 of JAZLFA010000017.1, forward strand.
AGAATTTACCAAATCGTGTCAAATATCAATTAGCAACAAAGAAAGCAAAATTCTATGTTATTGACGCTAATAAATTAGCAGCAGAACTTGGTATGGGTAGACATACAAATACTACCTTACAAGCTTCATTCTTCAAATTAAATCCACAAATCATGCCATATGAAGAAGCATGTAAATGGATGAAGAAATTTGCTGAAAAGAGCTATGCAAAGAAAGGCCCAGAAGTTGTTGAAATGAACTATAAGGCTATCGATGCTGGTGCTGATGGATTAAGAGAAATCACTGTTAAACCAGAATGGGCAAAACTTTCCCCAAAAGTAGAAGCTAAATTAACTGGTGATGACTATTTTGATAGCTATGTTGCTATTATCGGTGGTCTTGAAGGTGACACTTTACCAGTTTCAAAATTCTTAGAATTCGAATTACTTGATGGCACTATGAGAAACGATATTACATTCAACGAAAAACGTAGTATCGCTGATAAAGTCCCACTTTGGCATAAAGAAGCATGTTTACAATGTAACCAATGTGCATTCGTCTGTCCTCACGCAACAATTAGACCATTCCTCCTAAATGAAGAAGAATATGATGCTGCACCTGACATTGTTAAAGAAGGTTGCATTAACGCTATTGGTACAACAGTAACTGGCTTAAAATATCGTATTCAAATCTCACCTGAAAACTGTGTTGGTTGTGGATTATGTGTCAGTGAATGTTTAGCTAATAAAGCCGGCAAAAACGCCATTGAAATGGTGGAAGCTAAATCACAATTCCCACAAGAAGAAGGCGCAAACTACTTATACAAACACGTTTCATATAAATCAGATAAGTTCTCAACTGATACTGTTAAAGGTGTTGGATTCTTAATGCCTTATATGGAAGTTAGTGGTGCTTGTGCTGGATGTGGAGAAACTCCATATTATAGATTAGTATCACAACTCTTTGGTAAAGATATGTTAGTGGCTAACGCAACTGGATGTAGTTCAATCTATAGTGGTTCTACTCCACTTACCCCATTCTGTACTGACGCTAATGGTGAAGGTATCGCTTGGGCTAACTCTTTATTCGAAGACAATGCCGAATTCGGTTATGGTATGAGAATTGCTACTAATGTCAAGTTAGCAGAAATTGTTCGTATCTTAAGTGAAGCTAAAGAAAGAGGCGTTGAGGCTGAACTTGCAAGTTGTATTGACGAATACTTTGCTAATATCAAAAATAGAGCCACTGTCGGCGAAATTGTTGCTAGACTCGTTAAATTAGTCAAAGCTAGTAAAGACGAAGGCGTTAAGGCTGTATTAACATACGAAAAAGACTTAAAAGATAAATCAATCTGGATCATCGGTGGCGATGGTTGGGCTTACGATATTGGTTATGGCGGACTTGATCACGTAATCGCTAATGAAGAGGATGTTAATGTCTTAGTCCTTGATACTGAAGTTTATTCTAATACTGGTGGACAATCTTCCAAATCAAGTCAAACTGGTTCTATTGCTAAATTTACCGCTAGTGGTAAAAAGACTGCAAAGAAGAACTTAGCCTTAATGGCAATGAGCTATGGCAATGTTTATGTTGCCCAAATTGCATTAGGTGCTAACCCAATGAAAGCTATTAAAGCTTTAAAAGAAGCTGAAAGCTATGATGGACCATCACTTGTCATCTGTTACGCTCCATGTGCTAACCACGGTATTAAAGGTGGATTAGCTAACTCCATGAAACAAGAAAAGATGGCTGTTGAATGTGGTTACTTCCCAATCTTCAGATATGATCCACGTTTAGTCAAAGAAGGTAAACCAGGTCTTCAAATTGATATGGCTGAACCTGATTACACAAAATTCAGAGACTTCGTTATGACTGAAACTAGATTCTCACAACTTCCACGTGTTAATCCAAGCGAAGCAGAAGAACTCTTAACTAAGAGTGAAAACTACGCGAAAGATCGTTGGAACAGAATCAAAAAATTCGGTTTATAATCGATATTATTAAAACTAAAAGAGCAGGTAGGAGATTTGTCCTATCTGCTTTTTCATTGACTGGCTCTATTAATACAAAAATAAATATTTTTAGTTCTTGCCTAATTCTTAAATTACGATATATAATTGCTCCGTAGGTTATTTATGAAAAAAGAAGTAAGACAAGTTGAAGTATTAGTCTCATCTTTATCTGAAGTTTGCAGAATCGAACAAGTTATCGATTCTTTACCTCGTGGATATATTTCTGTTAAACAAATTGCGGGTCATACCTACTATTACCGTCAATGGAGAGAAAAAGATAAGATTATTTCTAACTATGTCCCAGAAGCTTTCTTAAAAGGTATTAAACAAAAGATTGTTATTCGTAAAGAAAATGAGCAACTTTTAAAGATTACTAAGAAAGATCTTGCTAAAGCAAAAAGAACTTGCTTAAAAGCAGGATTGCTTAACGAAGAGCAAATTAAAGAATTAGAATTAGGCGCAAAAAATGATACTTTAAAACTTGATGAAAGAAAAGCTTTGGTGGAAAAGAATTTCCCAAATCCAACTAAAGAAGTTGAAGAAGAAAGCAAATATTATATTGAAGGCCTTGTTTCTTATAACAACATCCTCTTAGCAACCTGGGGTTTCTAAAATAAATAATTAGTTAAGTTAAGGTTCTAATGAACCTTTTTATTTTCAAAAATGAGTAAGTTAATTGTCATGTCTGGAGTTCCTGGTAGTGGAAAAAGCTACCTTGCAAGTGCGATTCGTAAAAAATGCAAATCGCATCTTTACATTATTTCTAGTGATGGCCTTAGAAAAATCATTACAGGCGATCCTCAAAATCACACAGAGGAAGCACTTATGTGGCCAATGTATTATGAACTTGCGAAAGTGTATTCTATGGATAAAAAGGGTATTGTCATCTTTGATAGCACTAATATCTATAAAAAACATCGCTTTGAAGCAGTACAACAATTAAAAGATAAATTTGATGAATTTGACTGTGTTATCTTTGATATTGATCCAAAAATTGTTGATTATCAAAATGTTAATCGAAGATATCCAGTTCCAAAAGAAGTATTAGAGAATATGCGTAAGGATTTTGAAGATCCTGATGAAGAAGAAAAAGCATTTTTTAATAAGATAATATATGTAAATAATTTAAAAGAAATTCATAGTGTTGTTCGTGAACTTTTAAAAAATTAAATTAGGCCTAATGGCCTTTTTCTTTTGCTAAAATAAATTCCATATATAGTTTTATTCTGCTTTTTGATATAATCAATTTTACTAATATGGAAAAAAATATTGTTGTAAAAGGCGCAAGAGAAAATAACTTAAAGAATGTGGATGTAACTATTCCTAAAGATTCATTAGTTGTTTTCACTGGTTTATCAGGTTCTGGTAAATCAACCTTAGCCTTTGACACCATCTTTGCAGAAGGGCAAAGAAGATATATGGAATCATTATCTAGCTATGCTAGACAATTTTTAGGTAACTATGATAAGCCAGATGTTGATAGCATCGAAGGATTGTCTCCAACAATAGCGATCGATCAAAAATCAACAAGCCATAATCCACGTAGTACAGTTGGTACAGTAACGGAAATATACGATTACCTTAGACTTTTATTTGCGCGTATAGGTATACCTTATTGTCCTACCCATCATGAACCAATTATTTCTTTTTCAGTCACGATGATGACTGATAAAGTAATGGAATATCCTGAAGGAACAAAGGTTCAACTTCTTTCTCCTGTTGTTCATGCGGAAAAAGGAACCCATAAAGATATGCTCGATAAATTAAGAGCGCAAGGGTTTTCCCGTGTAAGAGTGGATGGAGTATTTGCCTCTTTAGAAGAAGTTGGCTTATTAGATAAAAATAAAAAACATGATATTGATATAGTTATTGACCGAATAATTGTAAAAAAAGAAAATCGCAGTAGAGTGTTTGAATCTATTGAAACCGCGATTGACTGGAGCCATGGATTACTTGTAATTTACACAGATTTTGAAGAAAAAACTCTTTCTGATCGCCATACATGTCGTATATGTGGATTCTCTGTTCCTAAACTTGAACCACGTTTATTTTCTTTTAATTCCCCACTTGGCTGTTGCCCTGATTGTAAGGGTTTATCAGTAAAAAGAGAAGCGGATCCAACATTATTAGTGCCTGATCCTTCTATGAGTATTAAAGAAGGAGCTATTGAATATTATAAACATATGGTTGGTAGCCAAAATCTTGAATGGCAAGAATTCTTATTATTGTGTTCTTTATATAAAATACCAACTGATGTTGCTTTTTCTTCGTTAAGTGAAGAACAAAAACATATCATCTTTTATGGCTCTCCAGAAGTGCATAAGTATCAACTTAAGTCTTCAAGCGGAAACGTTATGAATAGGCTTGGATACATCGAAGGTATCAAAATCAAAATTGAAAGATTATATAACGAAACTACATCTGATTGGATGAGAGATTATTATGAGAAATTTTTACGTGATAAGATTTGCACAACTTGTCATGGCGCTAGGCTTAATCCTGAGGCTCTATCGGTTAGAATTGATGGATTAAATATTTACGAAGTAAGTTGTTTACCTTTAGGTCAATTAAAGACTTGGCTTGAAGATTTACCAAGTAAGTTAACATCAACTCAAAATGAGATTGGTGCATTAGTGATTAATGAAATTAAAGCAAGAACTGATTTCTTATGTAACGTGGGATTAGATTATTTAACTTTATCTCGTATGGCTATGACTCTTAGCGGAGGAGAAAGCCAACGTATTAGACTTGCCACTCAAATTGGTTCTAAATTAACCGGTGTTTTATATGTTATGGATGAACCAAGCATTGGTCTACATCAAAAAGATGATGAAAGATTAATTGCCACGATGAAATCGATGCGTGATTTAGGTAATACTTTGATTGTTGTGGAACATGATGAAGAAACAATAAGATCTGCGGATTATGTTGTTGATATTGGTCCTAAAGCTGGTGTTCATGGTGGAAAGATTGTGTATTCCGGCAGCGTTGAAGGGCTTAAAAAATGTAAAGAATCTATTACTGGTGCTTATTTAAGTGGAAGGGAATTTATTCCTATTCCAAGTTCCAGAAGAAAAGGTAATGGCAAATTATTGACAGTTAAAGGGGCAAAAGCGAATAACTTAAATAAAATTAATGTCAATTTCCCACTTGGGACATTTATTGCTGTTACTGGTGTAAGCGGAAGCGGTAAATCTACATTAGTTAACCAAACCTTATACTTACATTTACAAAAACATTTTACCGGAGAAGAGACTTTCCCGGGTGAAGTTAGTTCCATTACTGGACTTGAACATATTGATAAAGTTGTACATATTTCACAAGAGCCAATTGGTAGAACTCCAAGAAGTAACCCTGCTACATATATTAAACTATTTGACGACATTAGAGCGTTGTTTGCCGAAACTACTGAAGCAAAAGCGAGAGGTTTTGATAAAGGAAGATTTTCGTTTAATGTTCCTGGAGGAAGGTGTGAGAACTGCGAAGGCGCAGGTGTAACACGCATTCCAATGAATTTCTTACCTGACGTGTATGTTAAATGTGATCAATGTGGTGGAAAAAGATATAACGAAGAAACGTTACAAGTTACCTATAAGGGTAAGAATATTTATGATGTTTTAGAAATGACTGTTGAAGACGCATTAACATTCTTTGAAAATAGACCAAGCATAAAAAAGAAAGTACAAGTCTTGTATGATGTTGGACTTGGTTATATTAAATTAGGCCAAAGTGCGACGACATTAAGTGGTGGCGAAGCCCAAAGAATTAAACTCGCAAATGAGCTACAAAGAAAACCAACAGGTAAAACGATATATTTATTAGATGAACCTACTACTGGGTTACACACTGATGATGTTAAACGTTTAATCACCGTATTGCAGCGTTTAGTTGATCATGGCGATACGGTTATTGTTATTGAACATAACCTTGATGTAATTAAAGTGGCAGACTATGTTATTGATTTAGGACCTGATGGTGGTGATAAGGGTGGCAGAATAGTCGCCTATGGTACACCAGAAGAAGTTAGTAGATGCGAAAAGAGTTATACTGGTCAGTATTTAAAAGACATTTTAAAGAAGGAGTATTATAATTAGCCTATGAGTGGTATAGCAATTGCTGGATTAGTAGGATTTATTGTATTAGCGATTTTATCGGTAACATCTTTTTCTCTTGGTACTATTGAATCCGTAAAATTAATTAAAGATAGAAGAGAAGACGTCCCACATAAAGAATATCTTAAAAAGATATTAATTTATTGTGGCTGTTTTACATTTGCTTTTACCTTTATGTTATTAAGCATATATGTTTGGAACAGCATTACTCCTAAATGGTATGAAGGACTTAAATGTGCCTTTGGCGGATTAATATTTGCTGGTTCTATTTCTTTTGGAACGTGCTTTTTTATTACTTACTACTATGGCAAAAACATTCCTGAAAAGATAAATAAAAAGTTATTTATAGGTCTTATGGTTTCAGTAGCGGTTTGCTTTTTGGCATTTTTGGCCACAACTGATGCTTTTGCTGATTATGGTGGAGATAATTTCCTCTTGCCTAAAGGAATTAATTTTTCTAAAGGATTTGTAAGGCCTGATTCATATGACTCGGCGAACATTGCATTTTATGCTTTGTGCATTTTAGGCGGAGCGGTATTTGTTTATTTCTTATGTGACCATTTTTACTATAAAGAATATGGTAAACACGGAATGCTTGAATCAACATTCCTTCTTGCTTTCCCAGCTGGAATTATCGGTGCACGTATTGCGTATGTTATTGGTAACTGGGATATTGAATTTAAAGGTAGAGAATTCTGGCATGTATTTGCTATCTGGGAAGGTGGACTCACTATTCTTGGTGGTGCGATTGCTGGTATTGTTGTTGGTGTCCTCTGGCATAGACATGTTAATAAAAAAGTACCTATTTTAAGAGGAATAGATTTAATTGTTCCTACTATCTTAATTGCACAAGCTATTGGTAGATGGGGCAATTTCTTTAACTGTGAAGTGCACGGTATTCAAGTAGAAGCTCAATATTGGGAATGGCTTCCACGTATTGTTTTTAACAATGCTAGATATTCTAGTGTTAATGGTTGGGCTGATCCAGGGAAAATATATGTACCTCTTTTCCTTATTGAAGCAATGAGCAATATGCTTGGGTATTTCTTATTAGCGCATCTATTTGGCATAAAATTGAAAAAATATACCAAGGATGGAGATTTAGCTTTTGGCTATATCGCTTGGTATGGTTTAACTAGAACTATTATGGAACCTTTAAGAGATAAAGGATTTAATATGGGATCCAATGGTTATTGGAGCTGGTTCTGGAGCATTATATTTATTGTCGTAGGAATATTATTAATTGTAATTAATCACATCGTTAGAGATGTTTTAGATAAAAAGAAAAATACATTTGTTTCTAACGCTAAAGCTGATTTTATCGGTGCGAGTATAGTATTTGCGATTGGATTAGCATTAATAATCGTTGGTGCGATTATGATGAGTCAATGTCCTTTTGCTCAAAAACTTGAATTTAATCAATTTAATATCGGCGTTATTTTATTAACTATTGGTGGATCATTCTTCTTTGGAAGTTTTATTCCTATTAGTAAGGTAATTATTTCTTATGCAAATGCTTGATGCAGCTATTATTGGTAGTGGCCCTTGTGGCATTGCCGCTTCTATTGAGCTTAAAAAGCTTGGTTTTAATATTGTATTAATCGAAAAGAGTGCTCCTGGAGGTAAGGTTAATATTGCTCCTCGAGTGGATAATTACCCAGGGTTTAATAAAATCCCTGGACCAGATTTAGCAATGGCTTTATATTCTAGAGCAATGGAAGCAAAAATCCCTTTTATTGGTGATGAAGTAATTAAGTTAACTAAAAAAGAAAATATATTTGAAATAGAGCTAACTAATGAGAAAATCCTCGCAAAAGCCGTATTAATCGCTACAGGAACAAAAGAAAAACAATTGGGTTTTGCTCATGAAACGGAATGGCTAGGAAAAGGAATTAGTTATTGCTCAATTTGTGACGGACACTTCTTTAAAGGAAAAGATGTTGTCGTAATTGGTGGCGGGAATAGCGCCCTTAAAGAGACGCTTCATTTAGCAACATTATGTAATCATGTCACCATCATTCACCGTCGTAATCAATTTAGAGGTAATGATAGAACTGTTAATGAAATAAAAGAACTAAATAATGTCACAATATTGACTCCATATGTTCCTTTAGAATTTTTGGGTACAGATAGAGTAAGCGGCATAAGAATTAAAAATATTGAAACTAATGAAGAAAAGGTTTTAGAGTGTCAAGGTATCTTCCCTTTAGTTGGACAATTACCAAATACAGGTTTTATTAACATTAACAATGTTGTTGATGAATGGGGAACGATTCCAATTGATTTATCTTGTCATACATCTGTTCCTGGTTTATTTGCGGGAGGCGATGTTACTGCTAGACCAATTCGACAAATTTATGTTGCAGAATTAGATGGTAAAAAAGCCGCAAAATCAATACAAGAATATTTAATATCTTTCTAAGGGGATCCCTCTTGCAAAGGGAGTAGTCATAGGTTAGAATGTAATTGTGTTTTAGGAGAAGAGTCGCTAACCATGGCTCTTTCCTTTTTATATCTAGTATTTAATTACTAGTATAAGCAACACAATTAATAGTAGGATTAGAACAATATCTAAACCCACTATGTGTCTCCTTTCTTGCAAGAGGTATTAATAGTATTTTCATACTACTCCCCTTAAGCGAGGGTTTTCCCCCTCAATATTTAATACACGTAAACTTAAGAATTTTTAAAAAATGAAGCATGTTATTATTTTTTTCGATATTGTTATTTTGTTTACTTTGTTGGTAATATTAAGTCAAGATATCTATATTGCTTATGAAAATAAGCAGAATATCTAAATGCTGTAAAATAATTTAAAAAATGGAACATGTATCATTTGCTAAAAGTGTTAAAGAAGAAATTACAACTCTTGAAATAGAGTCGTTAGCGAAAAAACGTGCTTTACTCGCGGGATATATTCGTATTAATGGTTCTTTACTAATAAGGAATAAACATTCTATTTTAAGATTGCCTAGTGAAAATGCAAAAATTAGCAAATATATATATTCTTTATTAATTGATGTTTACCAATGCGATGTACATATTGATTTTCCTAAAAAAGCAAAGCGTACTTTATATGTTGTAAGCGTCAATTCTAAAGCAGATGTAATTTTAGACGATTTAGATATTAACTTTCTTGAAGGAAAGATTTCCAAAAACATTGTTTATAACGATGAGACAATCGCTGGTTATCTAACTGGTGTATTTTTAGCAACTGGTTCAATTAATTCTCCTAATACGAGTAATTATCATATGGAGCTATCGATTAATGATGAGAACCACGCAAAATGGATTTCCCATTTATTTCCTAGATATAAACACACTAATATCGAACCAAAAATAACTAAAAGAAGAGAAAAACATCTTATTTACTTCAAAAAGAGTGATCAAATTGCAGAGTTCCTTTTGATGATGGGAGCTGTATCTTCTTGTATGGAATTTGAAAACGTTCGTATTGATAGAGATTATCGTAATAGTGCTAATAGATTAACTAATCTTGATACTGCCAATATGACAAAAACAGTGGAAGCGGGTAAACGCCAAGCCAAAGAAATTAAAGAATTGGTTGATAAAATTGGTCTTAATAATTTAGGTAATCAAAAGATCCAGATGGTAGCAAAATACCGTATGGATTATGAAGCTTCACCGCTAGAAGAAATTGCCAGCATGGTGAGTGAAGAATTGGATGAAGACATTACTAAAAGTAATGTAAATCACATATTACGCAAATTACATGAGATGTATATTAAGTTATGATTAACATAAAAACTCAACTCGGTATGCGAGTTAAATATTTAAGAAAACAAAAACATATTTCTCAAGAAGAATTATCTTTTATTTCTGGAGTAAATAAGAATTATATTTCTGATTTAGAAAGAGGAAAAAGAAATCCAACATTAGTGGTTCTTGATAAGATCGCTATTGCTTTAGATATTTCGCTTTCTGAACTACTTAAAGGTATTCAAACAATTCGCTAGTTATTTGTAAATTGATTATGTTTTATAGTGATATTTACACTGGTTAAAAAATATATATGGTTTACAATAATATTGTATGAAATGTTATTTAGCTATTGATTTAGGGGCCTCAAGTGGAAGGCATATTGTTGGCATTTATAAAGATGAAAACATTGTTTTGGATGAGGTTTATCGTTTTGAAACTGGAATGGAATTAACTAATGATGGTTTGGTTTGGAATACAAAGCGACTTTTTAACGAGATATTGAATGGCATTTCTTTAGCTCTAAACAAATACCCAAAAATAGAAAGCTTATCAATTGATACATGGGGAGTAGATTATGTTTTAATGAATAACGATAAAGTTATTGAACCAAATTATTCATATCGAAATAATCGTGTAATTAATTGTATTGATAATGTTCATTCCCTAATTCCGTTTTCTGACTTATATTCTATTACGGGGATTCAATATGCCCCATATAATACGATATACCAGTTATATGATGATTTATTAAAAGGGCGCCTAAAAATGGCTACTGATTTTTTAATGTTACCTCAATATTTTGTTTATCTATTAACCGGAGTGAAAAAGCATGAATATACTGAGGCATCGACAACTGGTTTAATTGATGTAAATACGAATCAGTATAGTGTTGATATTATTAGAAAACTTGGTTTCCCAATTAAAATATTTAAAAAATGCGACAATCCAGGTACTATTGTTGGTTTTTTAAAAAAAGAAATAGCTAATAAAGTTGGCGGTCAAATCAAAGTTGTGCTTGCTCCATCTCATGATACAGCATCAGCATTTGAAGCGATTGATACCCCAAGCGATGCTGCTATTTTATCTAGCGGTACTTGGTCGCTACTTGGTTATAAGTTAAAACAGGCAAACACTTCAGCATCTGCATTCGATGCTAATTTTACGAACGAAGGTGGCGTTGGTTATATACGTTTTTTGAAAAATATTATGGGTATGTGGGTTCCAAATCAAGTTCAAAAATGTCTTAATATTTCAATTCAAGATATGATTTCACTGGCGAGGAATTCCTCGTATAATGAGGTTTTTGACATAAATGACCCATCGTTAAATTCGCCATCTAATATGTGTGATGCTATTATTTCTCTTTTACATAAGAATCCGCCTAAAAATAATGCTGATTTATTAAAATCTGTTTACTTATCCTTGGCGCATTCTTATGCAAATACAATAATGGAATTAGAAAAATGCCTTAATATTAAAATAAATAGTCTTTATATTGTTGGCGGCGGTTCAAAAAATGCATTCTTAAATGAATTGACAGAAAAAGTAGCAAAAGTTAAAGTCGTTGCCTTGCCTATTGAAGCTACTGCTATTGGAAATATTAAGACTCAAATTAGAGCAAGTCAAAAATTATAAACCTAATATATTTTTTATCTCGTTAAATAACGAATTGGCATTTTGTTTTGCTTTTTTAGGATCGTTTGAGACGCTTTCAATATAAAGTTTAATTTTTGGCTCTGTTCCACTTGGTCTAATTGTTAAAGTTGAGTCATTATTAAAGTATAATTTTATTACATTGCTAACTGGTAGGTTTATTTTGTAAATTTTGTTAGACAAATTCTTCGTCTGAGTCAAATAATCCTCATACCCAATTACGTAAGAAGATGATAACTGGAAGAATGCATTTTTTCGTATCTTATCCATCATAGAATCCATTCTCTTTTTTCCTTCGCTACCTGGAAATATTAAAGAGTGCAAAAGGTTTTCATGATAACCATATTTTTTGCTTAGTTCTTCCAAAACATCGCCCAAAGTTTTCCCTAAATTATGATAATATAATGCCATTTCAGAATACATTAATATTGCTTGAATACCATCTTTATCGCGTGCAATAGGTGAAATCAAACAGCCGTAACTTTCTTCGTATCCAAATTCAAAAACTATATCATTCCCCTCTTTTTCGTATTTGTTTATTTGGTTGCCTATGTATTTAAAACCAGTCAAAAATTCTTCAACTTTTATGCCGTAAGATTTTGCAATTTTCACTCCTAATGATGATGAAACAATTGTTGTATATACTGCTCCATTTTTTGATAAAGTATTATTCTTTTTTCTTTGAGAAAATAAATATTCCATCAATATGGCAGCTGATTGGTTTCCAGTAAGACGAACGTAATTATTATTTCTATCCTTATATGCCAATCCACACCTATCCCCATCTGGATCAGTCATGACAATTAAGTTGGCATTAATTTCGTTCGCGTATTTAATTGGTTCAATAAAGCTTTTTTCATCTTCTGGGTTAGGAGATAATGTGTGTGAAAAGTCAGGATCTGGACTACATTGTTTTTCTAAAGGGAAAACATTATATCCCAAATCTTTAAAAACTCTCATTGCAGGAACAAAACTTGTGCCATGATTTGGAGTAAATACAATTTTAAATGATTCTTTGTTTGGATTTTTATTTATTGTGATTTTTTCAACATTATTAATATACTCATCATCAATTTTGCTATCTAAAACTATTGTTTCGCCCAATGGCTCAATAGCTGAATACTTAACATCTAATTCGTTAGGTAGTTCTTTAATTATTGAAATAATCTTATCTATTTTATTTGGAACTAACTGGCAGCCATCATCATCATATAGTTTGTATCCATTATATTCTTTTGGGTTATGAGATGCTGTTATCATAATGCCACCTGATGCTTTTAAATATCGAATAGCAAACGATAATTCTGGAGTTGGACGTAGTGAATCGAATATGTATACTTTTATACCAAACTCATTTAAGATTTTTGCACATAAATTTGTAAATTCTATAGATTTGTGTCTATTGTCATGAGCAATAACAATACCATTTTTGCGGACATCAGGATAGCTTTCTAAAAGATAAATAGCAAACCCAATATTTGCCTTTCTAATCGTAAAATAGTTTAATCTATTTGTACCAGGTCCCAAGATTCCTCTCATTCCACCAGTACCAAACTCAAGGTCTTTAAAGAAAGCGTCATCTATTTCTGATGGTGACATTTTTTTTAATGTAGCTTTATCTTTTTCATCAACTAGTGATGAGTTTAACCATCTCTGGTATTCTACTGTACTTCTCATATAACAAATATTATCTTTTAGATTCGAACAAATGTCCATCTTTTCAATTGTAATATAGGAATTAAGATATTGTTTTGCATGTGTTAATATTAATATGTTAATTATTGATAATGTTTTTCTTTACTTAGTAAAATCTTACATTTAATAATAATTAGCTAAATACATTTATGAAAAAGAAATTATATTTATTATGTAATGCTCACATTGATCCCGTATGGCAATGGGAATGGGAGGAAGGGGTTGGTAGTTGTATATCAACTTTTCGAAGCGCTGCCAATTTATTAAAAGAATATGACTTTGTTTTTAATCATAATGAAGCCGTTTTATATAAATATATAGAACAATATTCTCCTGAATTGTTTTATGACATTGAACAATTAGTCAAAAATAAAAAGTGGTTCATAATCGGAGGATGGTATAATCAGCCAGACTGCCTTTTGCCTTGTGGAGAATCCATAGTGCGCCAAATTCAAGTGGGTAAACAATATTTTATTTCAAAATTTGGTTATGCACCTAAAACGGCCGTTAATTTTGATCCTTTTGGACATTCTAGGGGATTGGTACAAATATTAAAAAAATGTGATCAAGAGAATTATCTTTTTATGAGACCATTTAATTCAATTTTCGGCTCTGGTAAACAACAGTTATCTCTTCCTAGCGAACAATTCTTGTGGAAGGGTTATGATGGAAGCGTTGTTAAAGCGAGCCGTTGTAGTCGTTACGGGTCATATTTAGGTATGTCTGTTAAGAAGATAAATGATGACATTATTGGTTATAAAGATTACGACTGTGTTTTATCAACCTGGGGTGTTGGCAATCATGGTGGTGGACCATCAAGAATTGATTTGAATAACATAAATCACGCGGTAAAGCATGAGTGGAGTGATATTGATGTTATTCACTCAAATGCCGATAGTTTTTTTGATTCGATTAATCCTGACAGTGTTTTTGAAAAAAGCCTTATTTCGTGTATGGTTGGATGTTATACATCGATGCTGAAGATAAAACAACAGCATCGCCAACTTGAACGCGACTTATTCTTTACAGAAAAAATATGTTCTATTGCATCAATGAATGGCGATTTTATCTATCCTTCTAGACTAATTAGAGAGTCCATTGAAGATATGTTAAATGTTGAGTTTCATGATACTTTATCTGGGACTATAATTAAGGATGCTGAGGAAAGTGCTTTACAGTACATTGCACATGCTAGAAGAAATTTAAACGAGGCTCGCGCAAACGCTTTTTTCTCTTTACTGAAAGGTGAAGAGATAGCTTTGCCGAACACATACCCTGTCTTTGTTTTTAATCCGACATCATACGAGGATGAACAATATGTGGAAACAGAAGTATGCTTTGTAATTCCTAATGATTTTGACCATAAAAATATGGTGCCTGTAATTAACGTTTTTGATGAAAACGGTAATAAGTTGGTCTCGCAACAAATCAAAGAAAGTTCTACTATTTCTTTGCAATGGAGAAAAAGGGTTATATTTAAAGCTAAATTAAAACCTCTTCAAATAAGCAGATTTACAATTAGATTTGTTATAGAAAAGCGAAAGAAACTAATAAGTGAAATTAATAGTGACATAATATTTGAAAATAGTGTAAAAAAGGTGAAAATATCCAGCAAAACCGGATTAATTGAATCTTATATTGTTAATGGAAAAGAAATGGCAAGTGGTTCGCTTTTTCAAATAGTTTCTTTAAAGGATAATGAAGATTCATGGGCAATGGATGAAAATATACTTGGTAAAAAAGGGTTAGTATTTTCACTGATTAAAAAACCTTATGGTATATTTGAAAAACTTAAATCAATAGAAGTTGTTTCTGAAGGGGATATTTTTCTTTCTATTGAAGCATTTTTTGAATGTGAAGAATCGCAAGCTCGAATTTTATATAAAATCTATAAAGAAGGAGACGCCATTGATGTTCATATTGATTTACTTCCAGGCAATAAAAATAGAGTTTTTAAGTTGCTATTACCTTTAGCTGGGGATAACTTTTCAGGAGAAGAAATGTTTGGTTATGAATCCTTATATAGTGATGGACGAGAATGCATTGCGCACGACTATTTAACGTTAAAATTAAATGATAATTCTTTGATAGAAATAATTACTCCATCGACATATGGTTGCTCCTATAAAGAAGGTGTTGTTGGTATCACCTTACTTAGAACTGCCGCTTATTGTTGCCACCCAACAAAGTTCGGCCCATTAATTCCAGAAAACATGTTTATAAATCCAATTGATTTAGAAATGAAAGAATATGATTTTAGAATTACTTTTTCTAAAGAAGATGAACTTAAAAAGAAATCATCATTATTTATCGAAAAGCCATATGCTTTAAATGTATTTCCAGCTGTTTCTATAAAAAATAACAAAGGTATTTCGATTCGTATTTCAAACCCAAACATCTATCTTATTACAGTTAAAAAAGCTGACCAAATTAGTGGTTATATCATTAGACTTCAAAATAACTGTGGTTCCAATCAATCATCATTTATCTTTTTTGGAAATGAACAAATTGAATGTTATTTTACTCCTTTTGAAGTTAAAACATTACAATTAGATAATAAATTTAATGAAATAAATGAAATGTTAATTTAAACGTTTGTTGTTAATACGGTAATATTGCCACTAACAATTTCGTGTTGATTACATGGCATGAAAATAGTGTCACCTTTTGAAACGTTTAGTTTACCTATTTTCCCTTTTCCGAAAATAACAGTTAATGCCAAAAATGAATCTGTTGGTGAAATTATTTCTTTTGGGTTAATAATTTTATTTACTGTAAAATATTTGCAATTAACCAATGGGTTTGATGTTAGATTAATTGGATTATATTTTTTAAAATTTATTACATTTATTGCCTTATCAATGTGTAGTTCTCTCTTTTTTCCATTTTTATCGATTCGATCATAATCATATACACGGTAAGTTATGTTGCTGTTTTGTTGTATTTCATAAATCAAGCAACCTTTTCCGATCGCATGAATTGTTCCAGATGGAATGAAATAACAATCCCCAGCCTTCACTTCCACTTTATTCATTATTTCAAGAACTGTATTTTCATTAATTCTTTGTACAAATTCTTCTTTTGTTACATCTTTATTAAAACCTATATATAAATATGATTTGTTGTCTGCTTGTATTACATACCACATTTCAGTTTTTCCAAAAGAATGCTCGTTTAGCAGGGCATATTCATCGCTTGGATGTACTTGAAGTGACAAGTTTTCTTTGGCATCTATGAACTTATTTAGCACAGGAAAAAAAGAAAAGTTTGAACACTTCTCTCCTAAATCAGATGAAGATACTACATCTATTAAAAAACTATTTTTGAATGGGCCTGAAATAATTTTTGATAAACCATCTTTATGAAACGACAGTTCCCAACTTTCAGCAATTATATTTGATTTACTAGACTTATTAAATTGTCTTAGTTTAGTCCCGCCCCAAATGTAATCTTTCGTTTCTCCTGATAGTTTTACAGTTTTCATATTGGCCCTCAATTACGTTAATATTAATATAAGATAAAAATTAATATAAAGAAACAATTAGAATATTTGTTATGGTAAAAAAACATAAAATAATCGTGTTATAATAGAAAACGAACTTTTATGAAATTTTCAGAAACTTTAAACTTTATAAATAAAAAGGTTGATGAATATTCGTTACCTTATTTTGAATGTGTAGTAATGCATAACAATAAAAGAGTATTTGAGTATCATTTGCCAGAAAATGATAAAAACACAGTTCTTAAGATGTACTCAATGTCAAAACCAATTACAGCTGTTGCATTGATGCAGTTGGTTGAAAAAGGAATTGTAAAAACAGATGATTTTGTTTCGAAATATTTGAATGGTTATACTGATTTATTTTTAAAACAAAACGGAGAAAAGGTTCAAAAACCTATACAAATTCACCATCTTTTAACAATGACATCTGGATTAGATTACGATTTTAGTCGTCATTCGATTAAAAATATGATTTCATCAAATCCATCCGTTGGAACTGTTGAATTGGCATCTTGTTTTGCAACAGATGGTCTTTTGTTTGAGCCTGGTGAACGTTTTAATTATTCGACATCAATGGATGTTGTGGCTGCCATCATAGAAGTTGCTAGTGGTTTGAAATTTTCTCAATACGTAAAAGAAAATATTTTTGAGCCATTAGGTATGAATAACTCTACTTTCGAGAATCATCTTCATAAAACTTTTAACTTAAATGATGAATATTTATACAAAAATAAACATCTTATTAAAGCGGATGAATTATACGATATATTTCATCCAACTTTTAATTATGAAAGCGGTGGTGCTGGCTTGATAAGTGATGTTAATGATTATTCTCTTTTTGTAAATTCACTCGCCTGTGATGAAAAATTATTAAAAAAATCAAGTATTGATACAATTTCAACATTGTATGTCCCTAATACTCCATTTGATGACTCTATTAACGAATATTCTAAAAATAATAAAGAATATGGCTATGGCTATGGTGTGAGAGTAAGAAAAAAAGTATCAAAAAATGGCATTCCGGTTGGGGAATTTGGCTGGGATGGAGCAACAGGTTCTTATTGTCTTTGCGATAGGAAAAATCATGTATCTATTGTTATTGGGCTTAATGTTCAAATGTGGCCTAGTTATCTAAAAGATTTTCATATAAAATTAGCTGAATTAATTTATAGCGAACTTTTTAAATAAGAATCATTGCGCTTATTAAACATATTTACATCATTATTTTCACTTTTGTTGTTTCTTATTTTGAATTAAGTATAATGTAGATAAATGGAAAAATTAATTTTTAATTTTGATGTTGCAATTATTGGCGGAGGTGTGGCAGGAATTGCCGCAGCTTTATCTAGCGTTAGAAGTAATAAAAACACTATTTTGATTGAATCAACCTATATGGTGGGTGGTTTGGCAACTAGTGGGTTGGTTGCGTTTTATTTACCGATTGATGATGGTGAAGGCCATCAAATTTCATACGGAATATGTGAAGAATTATTTCGTTTATCTATTTCTAAAGGTCACGAAGGTTTATACCCAGATGCATGGCTTAATGGTGGAAGCATCGAAGAAAAAAAGAAAAAGAGATTTGATGTTCAATTTAATCCGCACCTATTCTCTTTGTTATGCGAACAAAAACTTCTATCAGAAAATGTAAAAATTCTTTATGGATGTGTAATAAGAGATGTTATTGTTAAAAACAATAAGATTGTTGAAATTATTGGTTCTTCGAGAACTCAAGATGTTGTTATTAGAGCTGCTTCGTTTGTTGATTGTACTGGAGATGCATCAATTTGCGAAAAAGCTAATTTAAATGTTAAGTTTTCTGATCACGGAAACGTTCTAACAAATTGGTATTATTATGTTAAGGATGGACAATATCAAATTAAAATGTTAGGAAGTTGTGATTATGTTTATAGTGACGGTAAAAACCATGAATGGTTTGAGGGCGTTGATTGTTCACAATTGAGCGACGTTTCTTGCAAAGCCCATAGTAATATTTTAAACGATTTCTTATCAAGTGGTAATGGTACTAAGGAATATGCTTTAGCTACCATTTCAACCATTCCAGAATTAAGGATGACTAGAAAACTCATGGGCGAATATCTAATGAAGAAAGAAGAAAATAATAAATATCAAGAACATTCGCTAGGCTTAATTACTTCATGGCTAACTTCTTCTTTAAATTATGAATTGCCTGGAGAGTCGTTATTTAGTTATAAAATTACTAATTTGTATGTTGCTGGTCGCTGTATATCAGTTTTTGATGATTCAATGTGGGATATCACTAGAGCTATACCTGGTTGTACTGTTACAGGCGAAGCTAGTGGATACTTAGCGGCAAATTTTGCTGATAATAGAAATATTGATTTTAATAAAGCTCAAAATGATTTGAGAAAACGTGGTGTTAAAATTCACTTGAAAGAGATTGGTTTGTAATGGATTTTTTGGAAATAAAAAATCTCTCACTAACTTACTATAATAAAAAAACAAAGATTGAGGTTGAAGCTCTTAAAAATCTCTCAATTGATATAGAATTAGGAAAAATCACAGTAATTATTGGTGAGATTGGTTCCGGAAAGAGCTCTCTAGTTAAAGTTATTTGTGGTATTCTACCGTACGACAAAGGGAATATTTTTTATAAAGGCAAAAATATCGACGATATTTATATTGAAGATCGAAAATTTGCATACGTTAGTCAAGAAATTTCATTATTCCCTAAAAAAACTATATTTGATAATTTATGCGTTCCATTACTTAACAAAAAAATACCAAAAGAAGATATTAGACAACGCGTTTACAAAATAGCAGAAGATTTTGGCATACAATTTCTTTTGAGTAGAAAGCCAACTGAAATTTCAATTGGGCAAATACAAAAAGTTAACTTGGCAAAAACAATATTAAGAGAACCAGAAATTTATATTCTTGATGAACCATTTTCTAATTTAGACTTGAATTCTACTCTACAGCTGAGAGAAATGCTGAAGACTATGATTAAAAAAAATAACTCCACTTGTATATTTGTCACGCACAACATTAATGATGCTTTATATCTAGCTGATAATGTAATTGTGATGAAAAATTCGGAAATAATTGAATCTGGCAAGAAGGATGTTGTTTTTCATAGTAACAAACTAGATGTAATATCGTTATTGCACGCGAAAGATGATTATGAAAGCAAAATATTCTAAAACAGATTTTAATATATCCTCCTTGCCGCACAATAGGAAAGCGCAATTTAAAGATATTCTAAAACATCGTTTCCCTCTTTTAATTTTGACTGCAATTTTCATTTTTATAGGGTTTTTGCCATTGATTTTGTTATATGGAACGACAGTTTTTATCACTAGTGTTGATGTATTTGTTGAAATTATGAAACAACATAATGTACCTGAAGCTGACCAAGGCTTTATATATTTTTGGTTAGTAAATTTTTCTTATTTAATTATGGTTCCGTTTGTAATGATTGCGTGCTTATTTATGTGTGGTGGGTTTAGAATTTATCGTCTTTTAGCGTGGGATGAGGGTGTATTTTTCTTTTACGATTTTTTTAAAGGAATTAAGTTAAATTTTAAGCAAGGTCTTCTAGTTGGCTTCTTAATATCTTTTTACATTTTTGTAACCCGCTTTGTATCGGGTGCTTTTACATTATATGTTAACGGTACATTTGGATTGGCGTTAGAGTTATTTTTAAAAGCTGCTCTTTTGTTATTCTTTCTTCCTATTGCAATTATTTCTTTATTTGCAACAACTTATTTTGAAGAAAAAATAACTGAAGCATTTAGGAATTCGTTTTATATTTATGGTGCTAAATTTTATTGGTTTATTTTTACATCTTTATTCTTTTTAATTATCTATGCTTTTCCATATTTAGGTAATTATTATTTAATTTTGCTTTCTATAACTATTGTTTCCCTTTTTGTTTTGCCTATATTCATTTTGGTTTGGAACCAACTTTTTGTTGGAGTAGTTGATCTATATGGGAACGATTCAACTTCAAAATTAAAGGGTCTATATGACCCTTCAAAAAAATTTAATTAAAACATTTAGGAGCACATGGGGGATAGATTTTTGAACTTATATATCAAAGATATATCTCTATACTTTCTTCTTCTTAAAATCACGAAAACGGAGTAATTTTGACACCGAAATGACTCTTTTTAATAAGTTTAGTATAGCTTCTTCGGCTTTTACATCACCTTGATTTGATAAGACAAAATATACTAAGTTTATCCATTTTTGAATATTATCACGATTATAACTTCCATGTTCTCTCATAAAGGCCTTAAGCCTTCGATGGACCGAATTTATTGGATCCATAGGATTATCATCATCTTTAAGATTCTTGGTTAACTTAGTTGGATATATTTCTTCTATAAGATTATATTTCTCTATTAAACTTTTATGCGAATTCTCACCATCATGAACTAATGTTGATTCTTTTTCAATATGATTATCAAATGCTTCTAACATTCTTAATTTAGATGGCTTCCCTTTGCCATTAGATTTAATGATCATATTTCCATATTTATCAACTGCTGTCATGATACAAATTTTGTTTCTAGAAATTCCTCTTAGCTTTTTACCATCTTTATAAACAACATCTTTAGGCATAACGGGTAGATAAGTTTCATCTAAATATATTCTTCCTTTTAAGATGATGTTATCTTGAATGTTATCTAATGATAAAAAAATCTTATTAAGCCAATAATATCCAGTATTTTTATCATTACGATTACTGTATGTTGATATCATTACTGATTCATAAGAAAGAAGATGATATAAAAATTCAATCCATTCAGATATCGCAATTTTATGATTGTCAAATAATGATCCAGTAAGAGGATTAAATTTACGTTTGCAATCTTTACAAATTAATCTTTTAATACCATCTTTACGATGATCATAAATAACAAATCTTTTACTTTTACAATACGGACAACAATCAATTTCTAAACTGTTGATAAAAGTTACTTCATCAACGCTAATTGACCTGTGTTTCTGGCTATACCAATCTTCTACTGTAACATCAATAAGGTTACCAAGAGCTTGTTCTGAAGGTATAGTTGAAGAAACACGAGTCTTCTCTCTTTTTAATTTCTTCATATGTGGCGACCTCTTCTTTTAAGAGAATGACTAGTCGAGGTCGCCAAACCAGAAACTAATCACTCTCTTAAAAAAATCTGAACCTTTTGGCTCAGACTTATTATACAATTTTTATCCCCCATGTGCTCTTAAATGTTTTTTAATTATAAATAAGAAATTTAGTTAATTGCTTTTTTTGTTTCAATATCGAAGAATTTAACCGCTCCCATATTTATTTTATATTCATTAATACTACCAGTATCAATTTTGTTTTTGGAATTTACTTTACATAATAATGACTGTCCACAAACCCTTGTGTATATGATTAAATCATTTCCTAAAAGTTCGGCGATGTCACATTTTAACTTAAACGGAGAAGAATATTCATTTTGTTCCAACGTATCTGTTAAATAGATTTGTTCCGGTCTAATGCCCATAATTATTTCTTTTCCTTCATATTCTTTAGTAATTTTCTTAAGGTTTGCGTTTAATTTTAGTGTGAAAATTTCTTTGTCATGTTTAATTACAAAATTTTCCTTTTCGATTTGGCCGGTTAAAAAATTCATTGCTGGGTTTCCAATAAAACCTGCGACAAAGGTGTTAACAGGGTTGCGGTAAATATTTTCTGGAGTATCGATTTGTTGGATATATCCATCTTTCATAACGACTATTCTATCTGCCATGGTCATTGCTTCTGTTTGGTCATGTGTTACATAGATGGTGGTTGCTCCTATTTGTCTAGTAATTTTTAAAATCTCGGTTCGTGTTTGAACTCTGAGTTTTGCGTCTAAGTTGGATAGTGGCTCATCCATTAAGAATACTTGCGGTTTTCTAACAATAGCACGCCCCAAAGCCACTCTTTGTCTTTGACCACCAGATAACGCTTTAGGTTTTCTTAATAAATATGGTAATAAATCTAATATCTTTGCGGCTTCAAATACGATATTTACTATTTCTTGTTTAGTAAGTTTTCTCTTTTCACATAAAGGAACTTCATTACTGCTTAAATATTTTATTTCTTCATTAATAGATTCAAGTTCTAATTTATTTGTTTCTATTTGACTATTTACGCTTTGAATATTTGTTTTTGTTTGATTAATAGCTTCATCAATCTTTGCAATATCTTTTTCGTTATTTCCAGATTTTTTACTTTCAAATTTAGCTATATCTTCTTTTAATTTTTTTATTAAATCTTCAAGACGAACAATTTCTTTCGTAATTGATTTGACATTTAACTCTAATGCTGAAATTCTTTCTTTATCAATACCAGTTTTTTGTTTTCTTTTTGAATTTATTTCGCTAATAAAAGCGAAGTATTTATCATATGATTCCACAAATTTTTGTTCTAATTCAGAATCATTTTTCTTGGCTGCCCATTTTGCATGAGATTTTAACATCTCTTTAAGCATTATTTTTGATTCGATTTCTTTTGATTCAATGTTTTTATCTCCAAGATAAATTGGCATTTGAGATTTTCTCATTCTCAACGCAAAAGACATGTTATTAAATACAGTCATATGTGGATAAAGAGCATAGTTTTGGAATACCATTGCTATATCTCTGTCGCTCGCGTCAATATTATTTACCAGTTTATTGTTAATATATAATTGCCCTGAAGAAATATCTTCTAGTCCAGCAACCATTCTTAATGTAGTAGATTTACCACATCCGGAAGGTCCTACGAAAACAATAAATTCCTTATCTTTAATTTCTAAATTAAAATTAAATACAGCCTGAACCCTGTTTTCATAGATTTTGTTAATGTTTTTAAGTGATAGTGTAGCCATAAAATATTCCTTTCTTCAGCTTATTTTGTATATCCTTTTCGAAATGAAGTTTTGTATTTGTAAGGTGACATTTTGTAATACTTTTTAAAAGTGTGTGAAAAATAACTAACCGAACTATATCCTAATGTAGATACAATATCAGATAATGATAAATCTGAATTTGTTAATAATACCACAGCACTGTCCATTTTTATTTTTATTAGATAATCTACCAATGTAGTATTAAGTGTTTTTCTAAACACTCTATTTACGTGAGCTTGTGAATAATTAACAAACTCGCACGCATCACGAGGCTTCCAATTTAAATGTTCGTTGGAACTGCATTCGATAAGTAAATTAATGAACCAATCTGGCATTTCCTGGCTTTTGCTTTTAAAACTTGTGAACATAGGTTCTAATAAATTAAATAAGACAAAGGAGACATAATAAGAAATTTCTATATTTGAAGTTGAGATCAAAATATTTTTTAAATGTGATTCAATTTTGGATAATCTTTCAAAAGAAAACTTAACTTTCGTAAATCGATTTTGTTTGAAAAAATCTAAAAATTCAGGCCCAATGTCTTTACATTTTTGTTCAAAATATTCATTTGAAATACCAATGTTCAAATGAGATGTTTTTTCTGTTTTAGATTTAAGTGAATGAAAATCACCAGGCGCCAATAATACTGCGTCACACACGTCAAAATCATCACATTTTCCATTGATATTATGTTCATATGAACCACTTTTACAAATCACAAATTCCCAATAATTATGTGTATGATAAATTGGATAATCTACTGTTTTTTCCATCCAAAATATCCCATCATATATTTTTTCGTAGTTTTTACCGAATTCGTAACAAATCATATTTCAATTATATATTCGTAAAATGTTAAAAAAAAGCAATTTTTGTTCTTGTTGTTTTGTTGAAATATCTTTAATTATTGAATTAAAATATAAATGTACTTTTGGAGATAAAATTATGAAAAATAAAAAATGTTTTGTTTTTTTGGCTTTGCTAGTGTGTTTTCCTATTCTTTCTGGATGTGGTGCAAACAATCAAAGTTCGACAACTGGTAAATCTGGATCATCTCATCAAGAAGATCCTAATAAGGTAACAATCAAAGTTGGTAATCTTAATACTGGTTATGGTACTGATTACTTAACTAAAGCCATTGAACGTTATGAAGAGTTACATAAAAATGACACATATGGGGATAAAGTTGGTGTTAAAATCAATATTGATCCTACGACTGACTCGACTTATCCAAAGGATAGCAGTTCTATAATTAGTGATGATATTGATATTCATTTTAGAGAAAACATGAATGTTGAATCCTTTATTAAAGCTGAATCTTTAATGGACTTATCTGATATTGTTAAACAAACAAGTTCATATGACAACAAAAAGATTTTCGATAAAATATCAAGTGATGACAAAGATCTATATACATCAAATGGTAAAATTTATGCTTTGCCATTTTATAGCGGCAGCTATGGAATCATTTATAATAAAAAATTATTTAAGGACAACTCCTTCTATATTTCAAAGGACACTCCACTAGATGCTACTAGTATTGACGAAGTCAAATTTACTAAAAGAGATAGCAGCAAAAGCACTGGATATGATGGCGAAAAAGATACATATGACGATGGATTGCCACGTACTTATGTAGAATTTTCAGCTTTGTTAAAAACCATTTTGCAAAAAGGTAGTTGCATACCAATTGGTTGGACTACAAGATATGCACAACAATATGTTACCAGCATGATGGTTTCGGCTTTCTCTAGTACGCTTGGTTATGAAGAAGCTAAGTTGCGTTATTCTTTTGATGGAACCGCAACTTCTCTAGGAAAAGTAACTGAAAAAGGATTTGTTAAAGATTTAAATTCCACAGTTATTACAAATGGAAAAACTGGTAATGGTTATAAAATGATGTCATCCAAAGGCTATTTTGATGCTTTGACATTCTTTAAAAATATAGTCACACCTCAAAAGGATGGGTCAATATTCTATGTCCCTACTAACTCAGAAAGAACCCATTTACAAATGCAACAATACATGGTCGATGGCTACATTGATTCCAAAGGTGACCCTAAAAATGTTGCAATGTGTATTGATGGTACTTGGTTCTTTAATGAGTTATGTAAAGATAAAACAGCACAAGAAAAACAAGCTCTTAACAAATTGGAATTCGGTTTTATGCCTTTACCTAAACAAACTTTTAATAACGTTAAAGACAGAAAATATGTATTCACCGAAACTGCGAGATCATGTGCGTTCATTAAAGGGAATATTACTGATGAATACAAAAAACAGGTTGCTCTCGATTTTCTTAAATTCTTTTATTCTGATGGTGAGTTAATTAATTTTGCAAAGGAAACAAAATGCGTTATTGGAGTCAAATATCCAGAATTAGACAAAAAAGGAGAAGATTACTTAGCTTTAGGTAGTTTTGGACAAGATGTTTACGAAATGACCAGCTCTTCAAATAGAATTAATATCAATTTCCCAAATCAGTTCTATTTAAATAATCGTTCAGAATTATCAGGTGAATTCTTTTTTAGAACAAAAGATCATCCAAATCCATATGAATCTTTATTAGGTTCGGTTACTGTTAATGAATATTTTAATAGCATCGGATCATATTATAGTAAAGAAAAGTGGAGTCAATTATCTTAATTTTAAATGAAACCCCATAGTCGTAGAGTCCAGCTCAAGAAAAAAAGTCCTAATAAAAAAAGAGAATTAAGAACTTATATTCTCTTTATGTTGTGGCCAACGCTACAATTTGTCATCTTTTATATTGGCGTTAACTTTAGTTCGATTGCAATGGCTTTTCAAAAGTATGAAAACGGTGCCTTTGTATTTGATGAATCGTTCCATGCTTTTTCACAAATGGCGTATTTCTTTACTAATGAAAATGGATTGAGGATGGCTGGTTTTTCTTTGCTTGCTTATCTTATAACAATTACTGTAAACGTTCCATTAGGATTGTTTTTCTCTTACTACATCTCTAAGAAAATGCCAGCTTCAGGACTTTTTAGAATCTTGTTATTTATGCCATCGATTCTTTCTTCTATTGTTACTGGCCTTATTTATAAATCATTTGTATCACACGCAATGCCGGAGATATTTGGTCAATCATTCGTAGATCCATTCAGTGGCAATGCGTCCAGCATGATTACATTCATTTCAGTAATGATATATAACGTATTGATTAGTTTTGGAACATCAGTTTTGATGTACTCTAACAGAATGAGTGGTATCTCAACTGAGATGTTAGAAGCAGCAAAACTTGACGGCGCTAAAGGATTTAAAGAGTTTTGGCATATCGTTTTACCACAAGTCTTTCCTACTCTTAGTGTCTTTTTAATAACAGGACTTGCAGGTGTCTTTACCAATCAAATTGGCTTATATTCATTGTTTTCCGATAATTTGCAAGGTGAAAAAGTGTCAAGCATACAAACACTTGGATATTATTTATTCGTTCAAGGATCTAATTATAACGATAATATTGCAACATTCCCTAAATTGGTTGCAATTGGTTTAGTAATTACCGCTATTTCTATACCTACTGTTTTATTGGCTAGATGGGCGTTAAATAGATTTGGACCTAGTGAGGATTAATTATGGAAATAATAAAGACCCACAAATTTTCATCTCATAAAAAAGCTAAATTAACACCGTTATCTATTTTGATGTTAATTGTTTTAACTATTTTTTCACTCCTGCTTATTGGCGCTTTAGTTTGGGCGATAATTATTTCTCTAAAAGATGAACGTTGGATTCCTTATTCTGACAGTTATCTTTGGCCTTCATTTTGGCGAAATAACTATGATTTGGCTTTCAAAAATCTTACAGTTGATGGACAGGGATTTGCTCAACTCTTTTCCAATACCTTTGTTTATGCAATTGGGTGTGCATTCGTAAATACACTAGTGCCTTGTTTGACTGCTTATTTTGCCGCTAGGTATAAATTTAAGTATTCTAAAATTATTTATTTTACAGTAGTTATTTGTATGATTATTCCAATCGTTGGTTCATTACCTTCTGAAATAAGAACTTCTAAAGGATATTTATTTGGTTTGTTTGATATATTCAACGGCAATGAAGATATGAGAAATATGTTTGCTCCGTATGGCAATATTTGGGGGCTATACATTTTAAAGGCAAATTTCTTAGGTATGTATTTTCTAATTTTCTATGAATTCTTTGATGCAATTCCAAATTCCTATTTTGAAGCTGCAAAATTAGATGGCGCAAAACCAACGAATTTACTTTTTAGAATAGGTCTTCCTATGGTTAAGACATTATTCTTAACCGTGTTTTTGATAAACTTTATTACATTTTGGAATGATTATCAGACTCCATTGGTCTTTATGAAATCGTATCCAACCATCTCTCGTGGTGTTTTAGAAATTGTTTGGGGTTTTGCAGATGTTGAACTTAGAACAGGTATAGCTGGTACGCTTGCTGCTGTTGTTCTTATGTTTGCTCCTACTCTTACCTTATTCATTATTTTTAATAAAAAAATGATGGGTAATTTAAATATGGGAGGAATTAAAGGTTAATATGCTTAAAAAAATATTGTTGTCTTGCGGTCTATTAATTGCAGCTGCCGGGATTTCCGTTGGCGTAATTTTCGCAAATAATTTTAATGAAACACCTTTGGTTGTTTGGGGTGCAAATACATTTAAATCCTCATATGATTATGGTTCAACTATTTTCGTCCCTAATATTAATGCTAAGGTTGCAGGAGATGATGTTGAAGTTTCTCCAAAAATCTTATTTCCATCTAAAAAGATGATAAAAAAGAATTCCGCTGTTCTTGATGAAATTGGTACTTACACAATTGTTTATGAAATTAATTATCAAGGAAAAGGCTATTCTCAAAGATATACTTTTGATGTAATGAGTTCTTTGTTTTCGTTTGGTCAACTTTCCTCTGCTTATTACGGTATACCAGAAAACGCAAAAGAACACGAAGGCTTAATTTTCAATCTTGCACAAGGAGAAGAGATTTTATTTAATAAGCCTATTGATATTCATAATTTTACTTCTGATGATATTATCATCTCTGGATATATTGCTCCAAAAAAACTTGGTTCTTACGATTTTGAAAAACTTTTAATCACTTTCTATGATTCTGAAAATCCAGATATATGGTATCGTCAGCATATAAGACGCCGTGATATGGTTTCCACAACGGGAATTAATGATGTTGGTTGCTCATATTATTATGGCGGAGCAAATGGACAAGGCACTGCAGGCGCAAATGTTAAAGAAGCTGATCCTCAATCGATTAACAAAAATAATGAATGGGGACCTATGTCTAGACTTCCTTTTGATGGGGTATATAACATTGTCTACTTGGATGAAGGTGAATACAAATCAAGCCTTTTTGATAATCAACCAGTTGATGATTATTTATTTAGATTAAGTATGGACATGCGCGGGTACGAAGTTTATACAACCGAATGGCAACGAGATCGTACTGGCGAATATGTAGCAGGTCAGCAAAAAATAGTAAAACACTTTATTACTGACCTTGATAACCCTAATTTCTATAATGATTTATTTTACGGGTTTCCTTCAGGAAAAATTAAAATCGGAATTTCTGCTGATATGTATTCTAGCGATAAAGCCCAATTTGTAATTACTGATATTGCTGGGATTGATTTAACGCTAGAAACTTATGTTGATGACGTTGGACCAAAAATTACCGTTCAAAAGGAATACGGAGATGAAATCCCTCTCGCAGAGGTTGGCTATTCTTATGAAATTCCATCTGCTTTTGCTGTTGATGAAAATACCGGAGAAGCTCCTGTAGAAGTATCGGTTTGGTTTAATTATGGTAATGAAAAACAAACACAAGTAAGTGTTAAAAATAACAGATTTTCTACCGATAAGGTTGGGTGGTATACGATTTTGTATGAAGCTTATGATAAATTTTATAATTATTCATCAGAAACAATTAGTGTTTTTTGCGGTTTGAGCATCCCTGAACTTGAAATCAAAGTGGAAGCAGAAGTTAAAGATTTATTTTTAGGAGAATGTTTAGTTCCTGCTCCTTATGAAGTTAAGAATAGTAGTGGTTATTATAAGACAGAAATATTATTAATAGATCCTGATGATAACGAATATGAAGCTAGTGAGGATTTTATTATTGAAATGCAGGGTGAATGGATAGTTGAGTATACCGTTGTTGATATGATCGGTAGAATAGCGACTACTGAATACATAGTTAATGCTAGCATTTCTTCCCTTCCAGTTGTAAATAAGTCACCTTTATTAGAATTGCCTCAGACTTTTATTGCTGGAGGAGTGTATTCTATTCCAGAATGTAATGGTGTTATTTATTATGATGATTTTGATTACGAGGATGTTGATTGCTCTTTCTTTGTGAAATTAGCGGGAGAAATTGAAGAAGTTGAAGAATTTTATGAAGTGCCTTCCTATTTAAGCGATGCAACTTTTGCTGAATGTGTTTATGAATTTGAAGGAGAAACAATTTTTAAAACAAATATCCCTTACGTTGATGGACTTCGCTACGATGAGTCATCAGAAGAACATCCAATTAAAGTTAATTTACAAAATTATTTTATTGGCGATAATTTTTGTTTCCTTAGAGATAATGTTGGTGAAAATGCTGGTATTGAAGCTAGGGTTGTAGCAAACGATGAAAAATCATCATTCATTTACGCAAACCCTGTTTTAGCAAATAGATTTGCTATTTCATTAACTTATGAAAAAAATACAAATGATTATTCCGGTATTGAAATAAAGTTAACTGACTCTAATAATAAAAATAATTCTGTCACTTCTTATATTACTTTAGGTGAATTTGAATCAACAATGACAGTTGATGGTTCTTCAATAAATATTCCTTTAGACAAAAATAGTAATTCAACATTTACTGTTTCCTATAACTCTGGAATTATTTACTTTGGCAATGATACAAGAACATCATTCTTAGTAAATCATAATGATTTAGGCAAAGAATTTGATAGTTTTGATTCTGATAAAGTTTATGTTGAAGTGAGTTTAGTTAATGCATCAATAGATTCAAAAATTAATATTATTAAAATCAACAATCAATTTATGTATAAAAACGAAGAAGATATTGACGAAACGGTTCCTGAATTTATTTTCATTGGTACTAATGGTGGTACATATTCACAAGAAAGTATATTTAATTCTCCAATAATGATTATGCAAGATGTAATTGCACCAAACGTTGATTGCAAGTTAGATATTAGTGGTCCAAATGGGTTACTTGGCAGTGAATTGGATCCAAGTGAATCGCATGAAGTTTTCCTTTCGGAGATTGGAGCTTATCGCTTTGTTTATCGTGGATTGGAATATTACGCAAATGATGATTTTACCGAAGATGATGCAAATGTTGTAGAAACTACAATTGTTGCGTATTCAATTGATGATATCGCCCCTGAAATTGTACTTGATTTTGAAATGGTCACTACTGCAAAAGTGAATGACACTATTGAGTTAAGTGGTTTTACAGCAATTGATAATAGTTCTGAAGAATCTTCAATAATTAAAACGCGTCAAATTATTGGTCCTAACGGATTAATTTACACAATTCCTGACGAGATTACTAAACTAAAAGTTACTATAAGCGGTTTATATATCATAAGATATGTCGCTATAGATGAAAATGGCAACCTTGCTGTATTAGATCATAGAATCTTGGTGGAATAAGGAGTCTTTGTTATGAAAATGAGAAAAATATCTAATTTAGTATTAGGGCTTGTAATATTTTGTTTAGTTGGTTGTAGCGGTTCGTCCGAAAAATGTTTAATTCGTGATGATATGTTACTCGCTGCAACTAATGGTGAAACGGATGACACTTTTGTTTACCCAGATGAGCATTTAGTTAAAAACTCTTTGCATCAAGGTGTTGATTCTTATACCTATTCAGAAAAAGTTGTTATACAAAATGGTGTCACCAACTATAGCGTTATTGTTGATGAAGATGACGTTTCCATTAAAGCGTCTAGTTCTTTAAATGGCAAAATTAGTTTTTTGTTTGATACATATTTTGATGTTTATTCATTTGATGATATTTCAAATATAACTAATGAAGATAAATATATAGTATTTTCTACCAGCCCAGAAAAGATTGGAGATATTTTTCCTCCTGAAGAGAAAATTTTAGAACAAGGTTATGCAATAAAAACAAAAGGCAACTCGATTTATGTTCTTTCCTATAAAGATGCCGGAATGACTAATGCCATTCGTACTTTCTTAAAAATATTTATTGGTTATGAACTTATTTTTGATGTTGATGTATACGAATATAGAGGAAAAGAAGTCACTAAAAATACAACTATCTACCTTCCTGAATGCGATATTGTTGAATTGCCTGATTTTTCATATAGAATCCATGGGCAATCTATGGCTGTAAATCAACAAATAAATATGGGATATGATCGTAAAAAAAGTCCATTTGTTTCCATTGGCACTGGTTCGCCTCATAACTCATTAATGATTCTTCCTTATAAAGATTATGGTACAGCACATCCTTTATGGTACACGAATAGCCATAAACAATTATGTTACACCGCTCATGGTGATAGTGCTGAACGAAAAAAATTAATTGAAACCTTAGGCGATTATGTGTACACAAAATATTCTGATGATCCAATAAATAATAACTTATTTATGATTGGCCAAACGGATAGGGCTGGTGATAATTTCAATGCAACCTTATGTGACTGCGAAAGTTGTAAATCGATTGCAAATAAATATGCTAATCCTAAATTTAATGAAATTTCAAATGCTGCTATTTTCATATTATTCTTTAATGATTTAGACGATTATATAAAAAGTAAGGATGAAACAGCCGATATTAAACTTGCTTTCTTTTCTTATCAAGATTCGATGACTCCACCATTTGATTCTACTGGTGAACTTCATACTCACCCAAATGTCGGTGTTTATTGCGCTCCGTCCCGTGCAAGTTATTCTCATTCCTTTTATGATGAAATGCAAATAGATATGGAAAAAAATTATCCAGAAATTTGTAGACAGTGGGGTGGGTTGACAGATTCTCTTTATTTCTGGTACTACCAATCACAATTTAAATCTATTTTATATCCGTTCCAAACATGGTCTTCTACTATTGATAATTGCCGATTTGCATATGAATGCCATGGAAAAAGTATTTATCCAGAAGGTGATGAATTCAATACTGCTATGACTGCTTTTGGAAGATTTAAAGATTATCTTTACATTAAAGGCATGTTAAACGCTAACTCTTCCTATGAAAAACTAAAAGATTTTTATTTCTCCCATTATTACGGACCTGCAGGAGAAATTATGGAAAAAATGTTTGATCAAATTGTTTCCTATTTAACTTATTTGGGTACAATTGATAATGATATTTATAAAAGTTTAATTACTGAACCTGGTTTTAACAAAACAAAATATTGGAATAAAACTGCGCTTTTACAATGGTCAAATATGGTTGAAGAAGCATTGGATTTATTAGACTCTAATGGAAATACAAAATTAGCAAATTATGAAACTTATAAATCACATGTTGAGATAGAAGGGGTATTTCCTTATTTTGCATTAGCAGAATTATATAAACGTGATTTTGATTCCGCATCCTTTAGGGATATGGCTACTAAGTTGGCGTCGTGGTGTAGAAAATATGGTATCAACTACGATAGTGAAGAAAATTATACAGAAAAAAATACACTAGAAAAAAGTTACTTTAAGGAATGGGGTGTATAGTTATGAAGAAAAAGAGTTATTTATTTTTTATACCCTTGTTAACAATAATTTTGTCTGGATGTAATTTTGATGTTGATCCAGCTAAACACGTTGATAATTTTTATGACATTAGAAAAATTTACATCAGTGAGCAAAATGTCGCTGTTAATGTTGGAGAAAAAAGATTTGTTGAAGTATCTACTGAGAATTTAGGCAGTGGTGGGACTGTAGAGACGCTCAATTATACTTCCTGCGATCCAACACTAGCTACGGCTGCTTACGGAATTTTTGAAGATCCTGTTGATGGTGAAGAATATGAGGGAATGTATATTTCTGGCAAAAAGGAAGGTACAACATCCATTATTGCTTCATTTAAAAACGCCTCTGCTTCAATTGATGTAAGTGTTGTCGAAGCAGACGATGTCCCATATATTCATTTATTCAATAACAACCTATGTTTAGAATTAGGAAATGATTTCATCCTATGTTCTGATATTTTGTATCGAGGTGAAACATACGATATTTATGAAAATGAAATTAAATATAATTTCACATTTGTTGAAGGGTACAGTTACAATGTTGTTCGTATATCTCAGGATGAAAGTAATGGCGATATTATAATTTCACCAAACAAAGTTGGTAAAACTAAAGTTATCGTATCTACTATTTTCTTTGGTGTTGAATCAACAACATTGTTGGATATTTCTGTAACACAACCAGGCGTGGGTATTGTGATTAATAACGAAGGTTTTGAGCACGTAATTAATAACACATATTGTACCAAATTATATGTTAAAGACTATTTGGATTTTCACCAAAAAATTAAATTAGACATTGAATTATTTGATGGAGATTCAAAATTGCCAGATGATAAAAGAATTTCTTTATTTAGTGATAATCCAAACATTGCTCTTGTTGATGGATATGAAATAAGCGGTGTTTCGCGAGGCACCACAATTATAAGAGGCACTTATGAAGGTGTAGAGTTGATTATTAATGTATCAGTCGATAAGCCAATCATTAGTTGCCCATTGTTAAATAATACGATTGAGGTTGATGTTAATCCGTTTATTACATTGTCAAAATCGCCATTAATTTCTGATGATATTAACATTACCGGTTTATATTACCAAAGTATAGATAATGAAAATGTTATCGATAAAGTTGATGAAGATACCATATTCTTTGATGTTAATAAAATTCATGGATTTGTTGAAGATTATGGCGAGAATAAAAAGTTTATAGTGGAAACCGAAGAAATATTCATTGACACTGGTTTATCGAATGTTTATTCAAAAATTATTAAAACCCCAAATGATTTAGCTACATGGGGATCTATTGCTGAGGCTTATGTAACAAAACGTTATGACTTTAATGGGTATTTTGTTTTAGGAAATAATATTGAATGTCCTGAAAATGGTATGCCAGTAGCATTTGATAGAAATACTAATTTTGCTATTTCTTCAATATCTGAATGTATTGGCACAGGCGTTGGTTTTAATGGTGTTTTTGATGGAAAAGGTTACACCATCAATAATTATAAGCCTACTGGATTTGGTTCATTTATCACGTATCTCACATCGAAAGGAACTTTGAAAAATATTGGTTTTAACAATGCTGTGCTTGATACTTCTTTAATCCAGCCTGGAGAAAAGGATCCTTCAGCAGTGCTCGTTGCTAATGGTGAAAGTGATAATGGTGTAAATATTAGTAATGTATTTGTTAACTATAAAAGCATTATTACAAATTTAGGGAAGTATGAAAATAAGTATTGTTCAACATTTTCTGGCGCCGGCGGAAGGCTCTCATTATCTAGTGTCTTTATCGATGCTTCTTTAACATATTTTGAAGGAGATTTTGATATATTAGGCAAATTAAGTTGTGATGGTGTTTATTCAATTGGTGGTATACATATTAATAATGAAGCCGCTTTTGGGCAAGATCCTGTTGTTAAATCACGTATCTTCAACTCTACCGGAACTTTCTATTGTTTTGCTACAACTTCCGAGATGCAAACACACTTGCAAACCCAATCAGTAATTTCGAACTGGGATAAAAATTATTGGACTAATCTTGAAAATGGTATCCCTCGATGGATTACCGCTTAAGGAGGGAATGATATGAAAAATAAAATAGTATGTTTCCTCATTTGCCCAATATTATTATTGAGTGGCTGTAACAATCGACTTACATTAAAACATTATCATTATTACAATCCAGCGAGTCAAACGTGGAATTGGGAATATGATGATTTAGGCTTTCCTAATAAAGCAAGTGTAATGATTAAATGTGATAATGTTGATGATAAGTGTGATCAATTATACAAAACAATTGAAGCAACAATAACTAGCAAATTGGTAGAAGAACCAAATTGTTGTGAGCATGGCGCAATTCGTTACATTGCTAACGCAACATTTGAAGGCACAACTTACACCCAATCAAAAGATTTTGCTATTGATAAAACAAGTCACTCTTTTGATTATTTTCATGCTGAAAAAGATGGACATAGTAGAGAATGTATTTATTGTGGCTTATTAGAAGGTGAATTATTACCGCATGAATATGGCTTAGAAGGTGAATCGTTCTATACATGTAACGTTTGTGGTTATGTCGACAAAGAAAGAAAAGATGAATATAAATATGGTCAAATTATTAAAGATATCAATGATTTGATTGCTAGGGTGTTATTAATTGAAGAAATTAAACCTTATCATGAAGGATTGATTCGAGATGTAGAATCTAAATACGATGATGTTCCAATTGAACTAAAAGATAGAATATTAAACTATGATAAATTCCTTGCCTTTAAAAATGATTATCAAACTAAGTTCGCGATAATTTTTGGCGATACTTCAAAAATGTATGGTCACAATTTAAAAAGTAAAGCTGATCAAACTGAAGTTGTGGTTAATAGAAATGAATCATCCTCTTATGGATATGGTTTTGGTGTTAATGTTGTAACCGAATCCAAAGATAATGCATTAAAATTTGAAGTATCAACGCCTACTTATTCACCGGATGATGAATATGAAGGAGTCTTTTATACACATAATATACCAATGGATCTCACATTACGCTTTGTTTCGAGCGGAAATGATGTGATGATTGCTGGTAGTGAAAATATTGATTTAGGTAATGGATGGGTTGAAAGAAAAATCAATCGTACCCGCATGCAAAATTTAACAAAATATAAATACGATTTCATTTACATTACTCTTGGCGCAAACGATAATGAAATACTTTCTACGGGGGAATATTTTGTCTCTAATTTATACGCGATTAAGCCAGAGATTCCTACTAGTGGAAAACATTACTTTGCTAAAACTAATTCTTTTGAAAATGCTGGTAATGTAGAATTCTGGCAATATGATGGTCGCGATAAAATTTATCTTTCTAATCCCGATTCTTCTTTTAATTGGGAAGATGCATCTGTTGCTGAATTAGGCCCATCCCATCCAGCATATTTGG
This sequence comes from Bacilli bacterium, assembly GCA_045615545.1. Lineage (GTDB taxonomy): Bacteria > Bacillota_I > Bacilli_A > RFN20 > CAG-826 > SIG220. The sequence continues at coordinate 39,448 of JAZLFA010000017.1, forward strand.
CGCCTTATGGTAGTACAGACGTGGATACTACTGATCCTTCTTTGTGGGAAGAGAGAGTATATGATCAAGAGAAGAGAGTAGATGGCAAAAAATTTAATCAACTTCAAGTTGGTGTAAATCCTCAAGGCGAAGAGGGGCCTTATGTGGGATTTAGTAATTATGTATTTACCGATTGGGAAGAAAAATATGTTGGTGTCAATGGTACTTATTCATTGCCTAATTCTAACGATATGAAATTTGTCAACACAATCTCTCTTACGTATTTTTCATGGGAACCGGCCGTTCCTATTGATATAAGAATTAAAGTTCTTGATCAAAGTGGTAATTACAAAGTTGCGTTTGAAGACACGATTTCTCATAGCAATTCGCCTATTACAAAAGCCTATCGATTTGAAGAATGTAATTTTTATCAGTTACTTATTGAAACAAAGGCATTCTCCAATGGAGCTAGTGGATGGTCAAGATTATTTATTAAAGATTTATCGCTTTCTTACACCGTTCCTGGGAAGTCTATTGGGTGTTATTATCCTAGCAAGCCAGCAAGCGAATCTCATAGTGGAAATAAGCAGTATTGGGTGTTATACGAAGATCCAAGTATTGTTTATTTATCTAACCCAGACCCTATAAAAGATTGGGATGAGGGTGATTCTCCGGTTCTCGAAGATGATAATCCAGCTTTCTTAGGAAAGTATGGAACGGAGTCAATTAATTTGATTTCCGACGATAATTGGGAAACATCATCATCTGATTCTACAATTAGAATGGAATATGATGTATCTGCTTTTGGAAAAACAGGGTGTGCATCTTTTAGAAATTACCAATATTTCGATTGGAAAGAAGAAAAACTCGGATTAACCGCTATTTATACTAATCCTAATGAAGTGATACAAGCCAATTCAATTTCATTTGCTTACTATATTGAAAGACACAATGCTGATAAAGGTCTAGCTGACCTAAATGTTGAAATATACGTTATTGATAAACTAGGATATGAAAAGAATATTGATTCATTTGTTATTGGTAAAGCTGAGGCAGGTTGGAAAACATATAGTAAAACATTTGTTAGTACAAACTTCTATCAATTAAAAATTGTTACTAAATCAGAATTTGTTTCTTTACCAGATAATAGTGGCATTAATACCGTATTACATGTCAATAATTTGAAGACTGAGTATATTACCAATTTACCAGATTATATATTCGACACAACAGATTCTTCGTTATGGAAAGGAAGTAGTCAAGAATCAACTAATAAAATTGTTGTTGGTACTAAACCTTTTTGGGAAGCAAAACAAGGTACGGGTCAATATTTAGCATTAAGAAATTATCAATATACTGATTGGAAAGAAAATCAAGTTGGAGTTAGCGCTACTTATACATTAGAAGAAGCTAAAATGATGAATAGCCTGGCATTCAAATATAACTTATCAACTCAAGCTGATTCATTTGATGCTGACAAAATGACAGTTACAATCGAAGTTTATGATAACAACAATGTTTCTTATAAAATAGATTCATTTACTATTGTAAAAGAAGGAGCAGTTACTGGTGTTGATATTCCTTACACAAAAGACTTCGGAACCAATATTAATGTAAGTCAACTAGTGATCACACTCACTTCTTTCGTAAATGATAAATCGTTTAAAGGCAGCACGTGTATATTCATAAAAGATGTAGTGGGTTCGTTTCGTTTAAAATAAGGCATTTATGCTTTTTTATGATTAATATTTGCTTTAAACACTAACAAAAGTATTAAAAAAACAACTTTACATTTTAAAAAAACAACATTTTAAAAAAACAACATTTAAAAATCAATTTTTGATATTATTTTAATTGTCGATTAGTTATCAATATATTATATTGTAGTTGTATTTTAACAGGAGCCAAAAAGATGAAAAGCAAGAAAAAGAAATATTTTCCTCCAGTTATCGAAGTCATTGTTATCAAAAAAGATGAAATTATAGCGACTAGTGGTGTTACGCCTTATGATGGTATCCACGCTATTAATCACTACGGTGAAGCATTTTAGGAGAGCTCGTATATGAAGAAAAAAATAGCTATCATTTTAAGTTGTGGTTTTGCAGTTGCTATTGGGCTTTCAGTAGCGTTGCCTTTAAACCTAAATAAGCCAAAAGATCCTAATGAAGAACATATTTCTAAAATTGCTAAAATTGAAATGAAATCTGTTGATGATGATCTTTTTAGTAAAGCTTTTATCGACTATAGAATTGTTTCAAACGTTAAATATATTAGATATTCTGTTGCGGTTGATGCTGCTAGAATTAATTCTCTTTCTATTACTAGAAAAACAGATGGGCGTTCTGATTCTACTGAAGAAATCTATTTCGTTTATAAAGGTATCGATTTTAGAGGTACCAGCATGTATTACGATTTAGATACTGACCGTTTAACTTCTGTTGAGCCAACACAAACCCGTTATTATTTTGCGTGTTACTCTGTCAAATTAGAGACACCTTTATCATTAACACTTGATTTTACTTTTTCTGGTTCTGTTACAGGCGTAGATAATGAAGTCTATGAACTTCCTGAAGTAACTGCTTCTTATGATGATTATTGGGATCATTATTTACCTGTTGATTCTACTGACACTGAATATGGAATTAGAGAATTTTGGGAAAATGGAAGTGGAAAACTTGCTTTTGAAAAACCTGATTCAGAAAATATTACAGAAGTTGGTGAACCTAAAAGAGCGTTTATTAATAGTCTTGACGAAAATGATTTAAGGCTAATTTGTAGACGTGGGGGGGTATTCAATGTTCCTACAACGTCAGGTGATAACTGGGAAGTGGTGGCAAATGCACCAGCAAGGGTTGAATTTGGTAGCACAGTTGGTACTCGTCCCAATGATTGTGCGGAGTTCAAAGATTATCAATATAACGATTGGAAAGAAAACCAATTAGGAATAAAAGCTACTTACTCCCCATTAAGTCCGGTAAGGGCAAATAGAATTTTATTTACTTACTATTTATATAGAGCAACAGATGTTAAAGCTGATTTAACTGTATCATTGTCATGCATCGATAAATTTGGTAATAGAATAGAAATCGATTCTTTTGTAATTTTAAAAACTGACTCTGCTTCTTGGTTAAGTTATAGCAAAAATTTTAAATTATCAACCTATACTAAATTGGTAATTGAAACTAAGAGTGAACATATTAAAAATGAAACAACTAATCAATTGTTCATATGCGATATTCAGTTAACATGCTTGAATACACATACATCTACAATTTCAACAAAGAATCCTACTAATTGGGTGGGCGTCTCACGCAATCCTGAGAAAGACCAAAATAGAATTGATGTTGGTAGCAAAAATTATTGGGATCCGGACAAAGGATTGGGAGATTATTTAGCTCTTCGGGCATATCAATGGAATGATTGGGGACCAAATGATTCGGGAGTGACAGCGATTTACACTAGCCCTACACCAAAATTAACAAATAAATTATCTTTCAATTACTATATAAATCCAGGTTCATTTGTTGCGCCCGAAGCTACATTCAAGATTTATATTGTTAGTGGAGAAGTAAAAACTCTTATTGATACAATTGTAATTGATTCAAACAGTCCTAGGAGTGAAGTTATTAACTATCCCGTGTCTTTTGATCGTATTATTTTAAATGAATTACATTTTGAATTATTTACTAATGACCCTGATAAAACGATTGGTAATAGCGTAGTTTTTGTTAAAGACTTATCTATTAATTCTTACGAAGGACCAGATGTCCCTAGAGCTACTGGAGATATGTCTCTAGACACTACTAATGCCAATTTGTGGTCCAGTTATTCTTCTAATGATGACAATAAGATTTTAACTGGGACAGGTGCTTATTATGGCAGTGGATCTACTGGTGTTTACTTAACTATTCGCACTTTCCAAGAAGCTAATCCAACCTCAAATACCAAATCAGTAACAGCCATTTACGAAAACTCATTAATGAAAACTATTAATCACTTGAGTTTTACATATTATTTAAATGTAGGTGACTTTGTTAATGGTTCTTTTATGGACGTTAAAATAACAGTTATTGGTAACGGAAAAAGAACTGTTGTTAAAACAATTAATGGAATAGAAAAACCAGATACTGAAATAGGTATAGGTATTGATATTTCGGAATCGTTTGATGAAATTGTGTTTGATGGTCTAGAAATTGAGGTAACCACAACATTTGGCGCAGCCACTGGTAATACATGTTTCTTTGTCAAAGAACTAAAATGTTCATTTGTTGATTAATTTCGTTTTTAATTTTATTATTTGGCTAAGGTAAATAACGCCTTAGCCTTTTATTTAAACAAAACTAAGAAAATTGTGTATTATGTAATAAAAAAACAATTTGGTGTTAATAATAAGATTATTTTTCCTGAAAAATTTATTTATAATAAATATTAAGAAGAGATGTTATTTTGATTATTCGAATATCATTTTTTAACATCATATTTATTTGGAGGAAATTTATTTAGAAGAGATTTTAAATAAAGAAAGAAGGTTTTATGAAAATAAAAAAGATTTTCATTGTTAGTTTTGTCACTGGACTATTGGCGTTGTCTTCTTGTGGTGGAGGTGGGCACACCCACACTTTCGAAGAAGTTGCTGAAGTACCTGCAACATGTACCGCAACTGGTATTGCTAAACATTATACATGTTCAGGTTGTGATAAATATTTTAACGAACAAAAAGAAGAAGTTTCTTATGAATCGTTGATTATCGATAAACTTCCACACGATATGCATTTCCATGACGCGGTGGCGCCAACTTGTACTGAGTCAGGTAACATTGCCTATTATAGTTGTGGAATGTGCTATAAATTTTTTACTGATGAAGATGGCACAACAGAAATTAAAGAATCCCAAACTCGTTTAGCTCCATTGGGCCACGATCTTGATTTGGTAATTGGCCAAGAATCTACATGTATCGAACATGGTTGGATGAATTATTATTGTTGCTTTGAATGCGAAGAATTATTTGAAGACGAAAGTGGCCTAATTCCAATTCCTGATTTAGAGGCTTGGAAAGCTGGTGATGGGCAATTACCATTAGCAGAGCATACATATGGAAACCCAACATATGAATGGAATAATGATTATAGTGAATGTGTTGCTTCACATACTTGCACTGTTGAAGGATGTGGTCACACTGAAAGTGAAACTTCTAGTGGGTCACAAATTAGTTATGTTAAAGATACTAATAGTACTTGTAAAACAAACGAAAAAGGACATAATCATGCAGAGTTTAGTCTTGAATGTTTTGTTGCTCAAGACTCTCCAAAAGATAGTGTTGAAAAACCAGATAGTAAAACTGGTCACCATGTACAATTAACTACTGGAAAAGCTTCTACTTGTATTGAACATGGGTGGAAAGACTATTACACTTGTAAAGATTGCGGAGCTTTATTTGAAGATGAAGCAATGAGTAAACCTATCGCAAATTTTGATGCTTGGAAAGTTGGTGATGGACAGTTACCTTTAGCGGAACATACATATGGAAATCCAACATATGAATGGAATAAAGATAATAATGCATGTGTCGCCTCACATACTTGTACAGTTGTTGGTTGTGGACATATAGAAACGGAAACGGCTGACGGTTCTAAAATTAGTTATATTAAAGATACAGATGCTACATGTCAGTCAAACGAAAAAGGACATAGTCATGCCGAATTTACCAATACAAGTTTTATTGCTCAAGACTCTCCAAAAGATAGTGTTGAAAAACCAGGTAGTAAAACTGGTCACCATGTACAATTAACTACTGGAAAAGCTTCTACTTGTATTGAACATGGGTGGAAAGACTATTACACTTGTAAAGATTGCGGAGCTTTATTTGAAGATGAAGCAATGAGTAAACCTATCGCAGATTTTGATGCATGGAAAGCCGGTGATGGACAGTTACCTTTAGCGGAACATACATATGGAAATCCAACATATGAATGGAACAACGATTATAGTGAATGCGTAGCTAGTAAAGCATGTACAACTCCTGGTTGCACAGAAAAAATTACTGAAACTGCAAGTGGTGATAAAGTGACATTTATTGAAGATACTCCAGCAACTTGTACCGAAGATGCTAAAGGACATA
>JAZLFA010000018.1:0-2261 GCA_045615545.1 Bacilli bacterium
ATTTAAATATTAATAAGCCTCCATTGGTGGCTTATTTTCATTTAAGGAATGTTTAGATACTTTAATAACACTTTAATATGGACTATAAGTTAGAATACAACAAATTAAGAGGTGAAGTATATCGTTTAAATAAAAGAATAGAAGAACTAGAAAATTCTTCATTTATTGAAACACTTATTGATAAATACGAATCAAAGATATCGAAGTATTATTGATACTGGTTTTAATGAATATATTAAGCATCCTCCTAGTAAATACTATAAGGATGGTATTAATTTACTAAAAAGACTAAAGGAATATAAAGCCTCAACACTTTATTTCTTAGATAACCCTGAAGTCTCTTATAATAATAATCTATCTGAAAGATTATTACGAGAAGTTAAAAGAAAAATGAAACAAGTTATAACACTAAGAAGTGATAATAATCTTTCATATTATTTAGATGGATTATCCATAATAAAAACAGCTAAAGCTAATGATAAAAATATCTACCAGAAGCGATAGTGTAAATTAATCTGTGTAAGTTGATAAATGCGTACGGTTTATCTGCTTATGCAGATTTTTATTTATGCTTAATGGTATTCTAAAGGAGGAAAAGGAAAGATGCAAGATATGGCAAAAATAAATAGAAACCCAGCAGCTGAAGAAATAGCTAATAAGATTTTAGAAGAATACAAATGTGGAAATGTAGAAGATATGCAAAATGCTTTAAAAGATATCTTTGGTCCTATGTTTGAAGGATTACTTAAAGGTGAACTTAATCATCATTTAGGTTATGAATCTAACTCAAAAGAAGAAAAAGCAACAGATAATAGAAGAAATGGATCTACTCCTAAAACACTTAAAACCACTATGGGACCTGTTGATATTAAAGCACCTAGAGATAGAGATGGTTCATTTGAACCAGTTATTATCCCTAAAAGAAGTAAAGATGTATCTTCAATAGAAAACAAAGTACTTGCAATGTATGCAAGAGGTATGTCACAACGTGATATATCATCAACTATTGAAGATATTTATGGCTTTGAAGTATCTCATGAAATGATATCTGATATTACTGATGTAATACTACCTGAAGTAGAAGAATGGCGTAGTAGGCCATTAAAGAAGTGTTATGCGTTTCTTTTTGTTGATTGTATGTACGTAACTGTTAGATCTGAATACGAATCAAAAGAAGAAGCTGTTTACGTTATCTTAGGCTATGATTTGGAAGGTAAAAAAGAGATTCTTGGTTTATGGATGGATATATCAGAATCAAAGAATTATTGGATGCAAGTATTTGACGAAATCAAATCTAGAGGTGTTGAAGATGTCTTCTTTATCTCAATGGATGGTGTATCAGGCTTAGAAGATGGCGCTAAAGCTATTTTCCCTGGCGTAGTAGTGCAAAGATGTATCGTTCATCTAATCAGAAATAGTATCAAATATGTTCCTACAAAAGACTATAAAAAGTTTACTTCTGATTTAAAGAAGGTATATGGTGCTTCATCTTTAACAGCTTGTAAGAAAGCATTTGATACTTTCTCAGATAACTGGAAACAGTATCCTGGGGCAATAGACGTTTGGAACCGCAATTTTAACCACGTAGAACAGTTATTTGATTATGGTTCAGCTGTAAGAAACGTAATGTATACAACTAACGTTATCGAGTCTGTAAATTCATCATTTAGAAAAGTTACTAAACGTGGTTCATTCCCTAACCAACAAGCTGTATTCAAGCTTCTTTATCTTCGTGTTAAAGAACTAGATAAAAAATGGAAAAACACTCCAAAACAAAACTGGTCTCTTGTCTTAAATCAACTTCTAGTTAATGAAAAATTCACTGATCGTATAAATAAATACATCAAATACTAATTTTGTTTATAATTATGTCAGAGAGGTATAACCATGTTTGACAAGTACGAAGATTTCTTTGAATTAGATTCTGAAAATAATACACCAGTAGATAATTTAATTTTTGACGCAACTAGAAAAGGTTTATCTTTTGAAGATAAGAATGAACAATTTAATTATCTAAATAACAATAAATCTATTCTTACTGATGAATTATTTACCTGTTACTATTTTCTAAAACAAAAAAATTTATTAGAAGAATATCACAACTACAGAAACGGAATTTAACTATTAATGGCACCCAATTGGGTGCCATTATTAACATTGATATTTATCAACTTACACAGATTACTTGACAAAGTCACATAGACAAATAATTTTGGTACTCGTAAATTTTTAGTGTATAACTATCTATCTTTAACCTTTTT
>JAZLFA010000019.1:0-34089 GCA_045615545.1 Bacilli bacterium
CGTTGCTAGAAAATGTCATTAAAGATTTGTTATATCTTTCTTCCAATATATCCAAATCTAACTTAGATAAGAATATCTTTGAATCTACGTCAAGCGCTTTACTTAATAGATAGATATTCTCATAAGAAGCGGTATATAAATACTTATTATCTCTAGTGTATTTTTCAATGGTGTTATAACTAATATTTGTTAATATTGATAATTTAGAAATGGAAAGAAATCTTGTTTTAATTAATCTTGATAACAATGTCTTTTCTTGTTCTTTTCTTTCATAAAAACTAAATAGACGATCTTCCCCTACTGTATGTAATGTTTCAAAAGAAGCATACATCGTTCCTAATGGAACAATCGTAAAAAGATAAGAAAAAGATTTATGATATTCAAAAAATAAATCTAAATAACTTTTACTTACCCAAAGATCTTTTACATTAATTTGCTCAATAATTCCATCAAAGCCAAAAGTCTCTTTAAATATTTCTTCTGGCATTTTATTAAATAAAAAGGAGATTGAACTTTTTTCTAATTCTAAAATAATTGGACTATTTAGTAATCTATCTTGAATCGAAGAAGTAAGCATATTATTTAATGAACGTGATGAAAGAATCTTGCCTAGCAATTGTTCAATTTCAGTTTTATAGTAAATACTAATCATTGTTTTGGTTCCTTGTTAAAAAGGATTTTTAATTATAGATATAAAAAAATGTTATCTTCATAACACAATATTACTATTTTCATTATTATTTGTAAATCGTATTGAGGTACGATATTAAATCAACTATGCCAAACTCGGATTTCCAATACGATGAGGCAAGAAACTATAAAAACAAGACATTGGATCGTCTTTTATATGTGCTTGAGTTACTCCGTAAATTTTTGCTCCAACAGGGAATGAATCTAAATCAGAATAACTACCGTCTTCATTGATTACATTCCTAGTAAGATATTTTCCAACTGATGGTGCACCATTTGTTCGACATAAACTTTTCCCACCACCAGGATTTTCAACCATTTCAAATTCTATTGTGTATCCTTGATACACCGCAACTTCTTTTATTAAAGCATTACTTAAATCTAGTGTAGAAGGACTTGTTTCTTTAATTGTTATTTCTCCTAAATATTTCACATCTAAAAGTTCGCCACCAATATATGTAAAATAAGAATTTTCAATAATTTCTTTAGGGATGAGACAATCATCTATTAATCTAGTGGCTTTATTAGGAACAATATTCCCATAATCATAATTAACATGAAATTGCATACGACCCAATTGATTGTCAAAATTTGACAAAATTGTTGGTCTTAAAGAGGTGGTTAATTTAATAGGCATTCCATCTTCTCTCATAACATATGAATTTTCTATTCTCATTGAATAAGTTTCATTTTCAGTAATAAAAGTTAGTTTTTGATAACTACCACCGGCAATCATATAAGTTTCCAGTTCGCCTTTACTTTCATTCAAAAACTTAAGGTTATATTCAATATCCTCAACTTCACACCCCTCATAGATACCTTTAATTCGAGTACCGGGCATAGTGCCGATAACACCATATTCAACAACAACTTTCTTGACGTTATCTTTATTTAGAGAGCTAATCCACTCAATAGAGTCTCGAATATAGAAATCACCATATTGTTCCGCTTTGTTACAAGAAAATAGCCCTAATGCGCTGATAACCACTAATAATGTAGTAAATAACCTTTTCATTTATTTTTTAACAGCCTTTTCCTTATTGTATTTTTTATTCTTTAATATATCAACTACCAATATTAAGATTGCAAGAAATGCAAACATCAAGCCACCCCAAATAGATCCAAGATACCTAAGAGGATATCCCATACCTGGAGCATTACCAACTACGATAGCTTGTAAATCTGCATATGTCGACCAGCCGTCATCATCTTTAGCGGCATCACCGCGTGTTTTATAGATATATTGTTTGTTAAATACTTGAGTGTAAGACACTTCGTCATCCACAGAAGGAATTAAATTATTTACATCCACATCAAATTCGCCCATCTTAGAATCAACATGAAAACCTGTAACAATCTCTCTACTATAATCATAGATTGAAGAGTGAGATATTTTTATTGAACCACGCTGAGAAGAATCTCTTTTAATTTTATATGTAGTGAAATAACCACCATACTCATCTTTAGTTTGACTTATTTCTGGTGTATATAAATTATCCACTACATAGAAATTAAATTTACCAAACTTATCACTTAATGAATAAGTTGTAAACGTCATAGTAGTAAAAGTAATATCATTTGTTAATAATTGAGATTCTACTTCTTTTAAAGAAACGCCATTTTGTTCATTAATCTTTGCTAAGGAAGAATAGGTAAAAGTAACTTTTTCGGAGTAATTAGTATCGATTTCCACTACCCTATGCATATTTGTACCAATTATTTTATCGGTATAGATAACTACATCATGTTCTTTTATTTCCTCTGATTTAGGGAGTGGCTTAGATATCGCTAAATCAAATGGTTTAAATTGATTATTATCATCTTTTAAAAAATCAGCATGAGCGGCATTCTTAGTTGCCATTGAATCAGTTAAAACTACATCATATCGATTACCAAAAATAGTAAATGAAGAACCATTTAATCTAATAATGAGGCAAGAAAGAGAACAAATAAAAAGAAAAATCACAATTACATATGTAATAATATCGATAGCAATTTTTGCCTTTGATTTATTTTCTCTAACTTCTTTTTCCATTGATACACAAAAAGGGAGAGAAAACCCTCCCTTAATTTATAAAGTTTTAGCCTTGTTGGACAGGCAATCCAAGTGTTACGAAGTTTTCGTTTTCACCATTAAGGTATAAATGAACTGTATGAGCCCCTACACCTTCATCACCTATTACAATGTTACCATCTGTATCGACTTCAAAACCACAATGTTCCCATGGTGTCTTTGTGGAATACCAAACAGTTTTATTGGAATTACAAACTTTGAAATTTTCACCTTTTGTGAATGTATATTCAAATGTGTATTCATCATCATTAACTTTAGTCATAAGATTTGCAACTGAAATATCCCATGCACCTAAACCTTCAGAATCACCAATTAAATAATAACCCCAAACAAGATCAGTAGCTGGTTTTTTACTCCAAGTACCTTCATATTTACCAGCAGTTTCGCCTTCTTGAACAGGAGTGCTGTTTTTGGTAAATGATGCTTTAGCAGCGCTTCTTTGTTCTGCGCCAATTGTGAGGTCAACAGTTTGCCAGACTTGTGTTTCTTCTGTAGCTGGTGCAACAACAGCTCTTTCACTGAAGATAATGGTTTCGTATTCAATGTCTAGTTCGTAGGAATAATAGCCATTACTTAAATCGTTCATAAGTTTTCCAGGCCATTCAGCATTTTTGTTAGTTTTTGACCATGCATAACAATACATGCTCTTTCCTGGATCGCCAACTAAGTAAATAGTGCTTGATTCAACGATAGGGGTATCGCTGGATTTATTTAAATCCATTCCAACATAAACGACATCAGATGCAATTTCATCAAGATCTTTTGCATCGGTTGATCCGTCTAAGGAAACAACAACCCAAACTTTATATCCATCACTTGGAATAGTAAGTTTAGCAGAAGCCTTTTTCTCTTCATCAGCCTTTAATATGGATTCAATTGGGTCAATTTCTTCTGTTTCATGGCCTTCTTCAGTCTTTTTAGGAACTACAGCAATACCATGTTCATCAACAGTAACTTCTTTGTTATAAACCTTTACTTCTAAAAGGTCGATTAAGTTAGCAGCATCATCCGCTTTAGGTGTTTCTGTTTGGTCAGTTAAACTAATATCGAATTGACCATATGGGAATACTGATCCATCATCAGTGTCTGCCTTTAAAATAACAGAACCAGCTAATCTTGGTTCGCCAGGTTTAAGGTTTTCAACATTAGCGAATGCTTTACTACCATAAGATAAAGTGACGTATTTTGTTTCATCAGGTCCTACTTGACCAGGTGATACCTTAATGCCAAATGGATCTGCGTTATCTGTAACAGCCCATGCAGCAAATGTTCCTCCGACAATAGCAAAACCCATTGCCAAAGTAAGTAAGGTAAGTAATTTTTTACCTTTCATTATTTATGTATCCTTTCTCAAGCATCTAAACGATTGCTCTCATTATGCTTTAATTATACATTAATCACTAAAAACAAGTAAATAACTAAATTTGAAATAAAGCACGCTTTTAGCGTGCTATTACTATCAATATCAAATAGAGATATTATTTACTTCTTTCAAAGAAAGAATAACCACCAACAGCGTCCTTTGGCGAAGAAGCTGTACACTTTTCGTAGATTACTTTATCTAATGAAATATGAGCTATATTATTTGTGCTCTTATTAGGATCGCGATTTAAGTCAACATATCTAAAGCCATAACCATAAACATTATTACCTTCTGAATACGCGACTAAGCGAGTGCCAGAGATACTAACAATTGGAGAAGAATAAGTAGATTGTTCACTACGTCTATCTAATACAATTACTGCATCTGTAGAAGAATAAATGTATTTATCATAAAGCGGATTAGGTGTTTCTAAATAGGCTAATATGCCATCAACCACCATTTGATTAGTGACAAAACAAGGAGATTGTTCTTCATCAAAGAAGAACTTAGAGGAAATCTTTCCACCACTAATGTTTACTTCTCCACCATTAATAGCAACACAACCATTAATTGTGCAATCAATTATCTGATAATTAGCTTTTTGAGTTGCAACAGCCACTAACCTTGCGTTAATTGTGTCATTATTAATTTTGAGCCTAGCTCCACCACATTCTAATGCATCTAATATGCCATAGCCTCTTTGGGCTCTAGAATTCAAAACACAGTTTGTTACTCTAGCAGTTTTTGCACTTTCAACAAAAACACAAGATGGATAAACATTTAAGTGATCACGTAAATCGTAATCAATTGTAGAAATGGTACCATTTTTTATTGCTACAATGCCATTAGAGTTATTAACTGCAATAATGTCGCCTCTATGCGTTGTCGTTTCAATCTTGTGGTTATTTAGATCTAACTCAATCGGATAAGCAGAATTTAATCCAATTCGAGAACTTGAAATCGAAATATCAGCATTTAGTTTTATTGATGAATAGTTCGCCTCACCAGTACCAATAGCGATAACAGCCGTTGTTAGTTCTGACAACGTAGCAACACTTCTAGTTTGGAAACTTACATATTTGTGTGTTTTCAAATTAGATGGATATTCAATACCATTTTCAATAGTATAAATTACAACTTTTTCACTAGCCAAATCGTATCCAAAGAATTTATCAGTCTCAAATTTGAGTTCTGGATCAAAGTTTTTGCTATATAAATATTCTTTAATTTCAAATACATCAAAGAATGATTTTCCTGCTAATTCCTCATTCATATCATCACAGCAAGCTTCATAACCTAATGCTGGTATATCATCTATATAGGAATATGAACAAACTGTACATGTATATTTAATAGTTCCTTTTGTAGAATAAGTTGGTTCAGTAACAACTTTACCACTATCATATTCGTGAGCACCAAAATTTAATTTTGCTCCATCATGAGCTACGCATTCGTGCCAGTGATTATTTTCATCATGTGACCATTTTTCTTCAGGAACATGTTCATGCCCTTCACTAGAAGAACTAGAGGGAGTTGGTTTAATTGAAGATGAACTTGGAGAAGGTGGAACTACACTACTAGAACTTGGTTCAGGCTTTATTGTGCTTGAGCTAGGATCTGGTGCAATAGTTGATGAACTAATAGGTTCAGGCTTTTCACTACTAGAACTTGGTTCAGGCGTAACGCTACTAGAACTTGGTTCAGGAGTAACGCTGCTACTAATAGGAGTGGTTGTGGACGAAGAAAGTGAGGAACTAGAAGTATCCCTTTTAACACTACAACCACAGAGTAATATCGCTATTGATGTAAAAATTAACAATTTCTTATTCATAATTAACTATTTTTACTAATGGAAACTCCACTAAATTTATTTCCTGACCACGAACTATAAGTAGAAGTAATTGTATATTCTCCAGCCTCAGTTGGGAGATTAGATTTAATATCTTCAGATTGTTTGACGGTAGAATCTTGATTAAACATGATTATCATTAAATCCAAAGGAAGAGAAGAATCAATCTCAATGTAATATTTATCTCCGGAAACCAGGGTCATATTTGATTCTGCACCGCTATCAAAAATACCATTAGATACATATTCACCATCGTTACAGTGATAATATAATCTAGGTTTTGTTGCAGCAGGAGACCACCCAGAAGGAACTGAGAAATAAATTTTAAAGTATGTACCCACTGATGGATCCCACCCACCAAGAGCCAGTTTTGGCATTTGAACAGTATTTAAGTCAAAACTAATAGTCTTTGATTGATATTTAACATTGGACCAAGTATTATCTGGCATAGTACCTTCTTTTAGTAGTCCAAAAATAACTTCTTTTGCATTATAAGGTCCATAACAATAAGAGGTTCCATCACCCAAGGATGATAAAGCCTTATCACCAAGTACATCTCCACCACTAAAGAAGTGGGCAAATGAATTCTTTGATTTCCAATTATCTCCCAAAGATAATGTTAAATATTTTTCAACAAACCATTTACTAATATCCTTAGCATTATTCTTATTCCACTGAGCTTGATGCCCGTCACACACTAATGCATAATCACCGTCATGTATCAAAGTAAGAGGAGAAGATACAGTATCTTCTAATGCAAGCTTGCCATATACATATGTACCTAAATTAATAACATCATCCTTTTTAAGTGAAATATTATTATTTAAATCCCATTTATTTGGAAGGTGAATAGCATCACCACTATTAACTGTATAGCCATAAGAAGTAAATCTAGCATAATAATTCATATCTGTAGTAACTTCAGTTGATAATATCGTTGAGTTAGAAACTGTTGTAAACGACGTATTATCGCTTGCCCAGTTATTAAATGTGTATCCAGTCAAAGCTGGTGAAGCAGGGAGTGCATCAATACATTCTCCATCTTTCACTTCGCTAGTGCTAATAACTTGATCATCAGCGCCATAGAAAGTTACTGTATGTTTAACATCATCACTTGGAATAATTCTTACTCCGAATTCATTGGCATCATCACGAACCAAAAAACTAGCAAAAGTATTACCAATGAGACATCCCACAGTAAGTATAGCTGCTAATGACAATATAATAGTTTTGCTAGTTCTATTCATTTTTCTTTTCACTCTTCTTGAGCGCTTTCTCTTGTTTCCTTTTCGTTCTTTCTTCTTTGCTAGGTAAATCTACCAAGAACGAATATAGGAAACATATTACCGCTAGTCCAATAATACATATCATTCCCCAGAATGATTGTAAGAATGCAACAAACACTCCTATTTGACCAGCATTTGATGAAACCTTTGAAATTAATTGATCTCTTGTAAAGTTTCCATCTGTATAATTGGCTTTATCAGCCTTAATTGTGTACATAGTAAACCCATCTGCTTTACGTGTATAAATGTTGTAAATTCGATGAGTTAATTTCCCTAAGACGGTGTTTGAATATGTAACAATATCACCGACATTAAGTTCGGTGGATTCAGTTATTTTCGTTGAAACAATCAAATCATTAACTTTAATCTGATTATTCCATCCTTTTTCTTCATATTCTTTTTTATTGTCATTATGAACTTCACTCATTGAATCGGTGAGCACTACATCCATACGACTTCCGAATATAAAGAAGTCTTTTCCTTGAAATCGATAAGTAATTCCAATTGCAGCTACTACAAGAAGGATTAACCCCACTGTAATGCAGATAATATCGGATACTTTCGCCTTACCCTTTTTATTATCAGCTGCAGTATTATCTAATGATTTAACTTTCTTTTTCATGAATAATTGGAGAGGGGAAAACCCCTCCCCAATAAAATAAATTATTATTTAATAACCGCTTCTAAATAGACAACGTAACTGAACCAGCCATCATCGCCATCATAGTTTGGTGCAAAATATACATTGTATACACCAGCGCTTCTATAACCGCCTTCTGCAGCAATAGTAATATTTCCGCCTTCTGCAGGATACCAAACTCCGTTAGAATCTTTGACTTTAAATTCATCTCCATTGGCGAATGTAACATTTTGAGCCACGTATTCTACTCTACTAGTAGAGGAGCCTAATTCCATAGAAATTCCACTATCCCAGTTAGTAACACCATTAATCTTTCCTACAATGCTGTATGTTAATGGCGTTGGAGGTACATATGCAACCCAAGAACCTTTATACTTGACAGGTTCAGAGCCTTCTGTACCACTAATCTTATAACAAGAAGTAGATGTTAATGCAGCATGAGTAGCATCATTCATAGCGATATCAATGGTTTGCTTTCCGCCTTCACCATTATTAAAGATGATTGTTGTGTACTTACTATCTAATTCGTAAGTTCCGCCTTCCATCTTAATACCTGGCCATGGAGCATTTTTAATTGTTTGTGGTGCAGCTGAAGAGCTTGTGCCAGTTGGGGTTTCGGTATAATAAGCGTATACATATGTATTATCTCCCCAATCTGTCGCTGTTCCCTTATCAAAGTGAATTGGGTGAGAAGTAACAGTTTCGCCAGCTCCTTTTGACCAGTCAACTTGTAGATAAACAACATCTTTGTAGATTTGGTCATAAACTTGTTCACTAACACCTTCTAATGCAACATAGAAGTAAACGACTTTACCACCTTTGTTAGTCTCAATGTTTAAAGAACTATTTAAATCACCAGAAGAAGTTGGAACAACAGCCATTGTGCTACTTGCAACAGAGGCAAATGTTGGAGCTTCTACTAATTCATCAGTTGTAGCAAAAGCTTTCATGTGATCAATTAGTCTTTCTTGTGTAGGAGCCTTACCACTGTTATCTGTTAAAGAAAGAGAAAGAATACCTTCATACAAATCAGTATCACTACTTCCTACAGCAGCAACAACCTTTGCAAAATAAGGTCCTTTTGTTTCGCCGGCCTTGATGTTTTCGATATTAAGGACAGCAGTACCTGCTCCTGAGGCGTCGCCTTCTCTCATACCTTCAGTCCCCCATGTTAAGACAACAGGAGTATCTTTATCAGTAGAAATTTGACCAGGAGTAACTTTGACGCCGAATGGATTAGCATTATCGGTAACTAAAAAATTAGCGAAAGTCGCACCGACTAAACCGACCGCAGCAGCTACGGACGCCAAAAGAAGAAATTTTTTCTTCATTTTTAAATTTCCTTTCTGAACGTACCAAACGTAACGTTCAATGATTATATATTCATTATATATAAATTAAAAAACCTTAGTCAATAAAACTAAGTTTTCAATACACTTTTTTTACAATTAATTACTTTTTATGTGGCAAAATAATCATTCTTGAAGTAGAAGCAATATAATTAGGATAATCACTTCTTCTAGATTTGTGATGCTTTTCCGCTAATGGGATGGAAATAAATTCAAATAACATTATCATTAAGATAAAACCGAAGAAATAATACCAATAATCAGGTAATGCAATTACAAGAGCAACATATAAACCAATCCATACTAAATTTTCGCCTAAATAATTAGGATGACGGGAATAATTCCATAACCCTATTTTACAAGTTACTTTTTCTTTACTTGTTTTTAAGAAATAATGCATTTGTTTGTCGGCAAAAAATTCTAGAAGAATACCAATTAAGATAATCGCACTACCGAAAAAAGAAAAATAAGATGAATTACCTTCCTTAAATAGTATTAATAAAGGAATAAGTGCAGCGTACACTACTAGAGTAGGAATCATATGTAAGCCAAAGAAATTAACTAATTGAAATTTAATAGGAGATAATTTATGTCGATAATCTGCATATCGCCAATCTTCATGATTTAAATTAGGAAAAGTTGTTATCCAATTAATAGTCAATCTAAAGCTCCATATACTAAATATAGTAAATAATATAATATTAGGGATAGATTCATACGCTTTAAAGAATATAAAGAAATATAACGCAATTACAAAGGGGGTAAAACTCCAATATGGATCATAAACACTGGTATTTGAAAAAATAACAGAGAAAATATAACAAATAACAGTGGCAACAATATCTGCGAAAAGAAAACGAAGAATAATATTATTGCCAATAAAAATAGAACAATAATATCCTCCTATTAAAGAAATTAAATAGATTAAGACAATTATTATATATGAAAATAATTTCGAACTTTTAAGTTTATCCATATATCTAGAAAGTAATTATTTATTACGTTTTCTTTTTATCAGTTCATCATTAGCTAATTTCTTAATAACTTTTAAGTCATCATCAGAAAGATGAACATCTTTATCAATCATTCCACCGAAAGTCATACGTTTATAAAAGAAATCAGTAATAGAAGAATATTGGCTAACTTCTTTTTTATTCGCATTACCCACTCTAATAGGTTTTTCTTTTTTTTCTTCTTGTTCGATAACATATTGTTTCATCATCGGAACAAGTTCTAATAGATTATATTCATAATCCATCATTAAAAGAGGATCGAAATAAGAAAGATTCTCATTTATTACTTCAGGATAAACTCCCACTACTTTAGATAATTTTTCACTAGTAATGTATTTGGCTTTGATTTTACTCATCGCTAATAAATATTTTTTTATTAATGCAACACTTGGTTCTTTCATACACATGTATATTATCATATTTAGAAAAAAAGAAAAACTCACCACTATTAATGATGAGTTACTCTTTATTTTGGTGATCCCTAAGGGATTCGAACCTTTGACCCACTGATTAAGAGTCAGTTGCTCTACCAGCTGAGCTAAGGGACCATAGAGCGATATATATTCTATACTAGAATCCTTTTTTTAACAATAATGAATGTTATTAATAAAAAGGAGCCACTATAAAGTGACTCCAAATTTAAATATTACTTAAAGTCTAATCAGCAAAATAGACATCGATTGAAGAGTAATATTGTCCTCCACTTGCGGAAGCAACAATTTTGAAATATTTATATGTTGCCGCGTTTGGGGTAGCAGTATAAACAAAAGTATCTGCAGCTAATGCAACTTCAACTTCATAATCGGAACATTCAGAAGTGGTTCCAAAAGAAACTTTTACTTTAGCAGAAGTTAATGATTTTGCTTGATTCCAATTAAATACAATTTTTTCAATTCCATCAGCGATTTCTCCTTTATTATAAAGGGTTGAAGAGCCGGTAGTCTTATGATTATATCTAAATTGAACGCCATCACCATATCCGCCAACGCCAGTATATCCAATTAAAATTGTATCTACTGTTGCTGTTTTTTCATCTGCTACATACGCACCAAGCCCTAGATTTGATTCAGTCATAGAAATGCCTTCAAAAGCAGGAGCTGGAGTTTTAACAGTTAATGTAAATTCTTTTAAGAATTCACCACATGTAGCTTTAATTGTAGCTTCACCTTCAGCGACACCAGTAACTTTGATTGAAGCACCAGTTTTTACTTCTGGAAGAGCGACAAAATCAGCACCAGCAGTAACTGACCAAGTAACTTCGCCTAAAGTAGCACTATATGGAACAGGTGATGCTGTTAAGGTAACTTCGCCACCAACTGCAACTTCATCATCACCGGTAACATTAATACCTGTTAATGCAGGTCTAACTCCTGGTGTAACTTCTAAAACAATAACGTAAAGTTCTTGAGTATCATTATAGTGAGTTTTGACACATTGAATTTTTAATGTATCGTTAACACCGATAACTTTTGTTTTGTCGTTTGTTAAGAAATCTTGTGGATTTTTGAATCCATATTTACTGCCTCCATCCCAAGCAAGAGCTGAGGCTGTTGCAGTAGCGCCATAAACAGTGATTTCATTTTCACCGTCTAAATCAGTAACAAACATATTACCAAATTTATCAGCGCCTGTTCTTTTTGAACCTAAATCACTAACTTTAACGCTTAATTCGTATTTTTTAGTCATTTCCTCATCAGCTGGAATAGCAGCGATTTGAGCTAATGTTTTGTCTTTAATGACTTCAGGCTCTGGAACGGTTGGATCAACTGGAGCATCTTTAACATATAAGTGGAATGGGTTTTGTGATGGGATGACATTATTATCTGCATCTAAAACATAAGATAATTTGGATAAACCAAATGTTTCATATGTACCATATGTTGCTAATGTATAGTCAACTTCATCAATAGTTGTCTTCATTACTTTTGTGCCTTCAACCATGATGAATGAAATTGCGCTTTCAAGAGCGTCAACTAATTTAATTTTGCCACTTAATGAAGCATCATAGCCGAGGAATTTGTCACCGACTTTGATTGAGAATGCTTCGCCATTTGCAACAACATCAAAGACTAAGCCTTCACTTCCGCCTTTAGTTGTTGTTTCAATATAACCTTTATCAGTAATAGAGGCTTTAACGTATAGGTTTTTGTGATTTGTAGATTGTACACAACCACCTTTGAATTGACCAGCAGCTAATGCTTGTGGTTCACATTCTGGGTTTTTGTTAGCAATGACTTTGAAATCAGCTTTGCCACTAACAGTTGGAGCTTTTACACTTGTTGCGGTAACGGAAACACCTTCACCAGCAGCAACGCCGTATACGCCACCTTTAGTGTCAACGCCAGCTTTAGCAGCGTCACTACTTGTCCATGTAACTTGTTTTTCACTACAAGTTTCTGGAGCAAATGTTAATGATGCAGGATAGTAATATCCAACTTCAACTTCTGCTGGTACACCACTAACTGTAATAGCGGTTGGTAATACACCAGTTGCAGGTGTAACCTTTTTAACAATACCTTCTCCTTCTTTTGTAGTATTGTACATTAATGTATCAATTTCCATTTCAACTGTATCACCAATTTTGATATCTTTAGTGACAGCATTTGTTAAGAAGTCTTGTGGGTTTGTGAATACATATTTACCGGCATCATCATCCCAAGCTAATGCTGTAGCAGTTGCAGTACAACCATAGACATATAAGTCTTCGTCACTGGTACCATCATTAATGTAGATGTTACCATATTTTGTACCATCAGTTTTGCCACTAGCCCAAGCTTTAACTTCGCCAGAAACGTGATATTTTTGTAAATGTTGATTGTCGCTTGTAATAGCTGCTAAAACTTCTTTGATAGTAGCGTCAATCATTTGTGGTTCGCCACGTTTGTCTAAAACAGTAACGTGAACTTTTGCTTCAACGCCGTGATAGGTTGCAACGATGTCTGCTTCACCAACTCCGACAGTATGAGCCATTTTATTGTTAATAATGCTAACGACGGCAGTATTACTAGAAGTAACTAATAAATCTTTGCCAAGAACATCTTTAACAACGCCAGGTGAACAAGTAAGTGAAATAGATCTATCGCTTTCACCTAAATGCCATTCAGCCATTAATTCTTCTTTATTTGTAATATCAACTGTATAAGT
Source organism: Bacilli bacterium (assembly GCA_045615545.1). Lineage (GTDB taxonomy): Bacteria > Bacillota_I > Bacilli_A > RFN20 > CAG-826 > SIG220. Next base: position 13,409 of record JAZLFA010000019.1, read on the forward strand.
GATAGCGCTTGATGAAGATGGAACTTCACTAGCTGATGTTGTACCGTTACTACAACCAGTAACAATTAAACCAGCGGCAAGAAGAAGAGCTAAAGGTAATAATCTCTTTTTCATAATTTCCTCCTTTTCTTATAAAAATGATTATTTCATTTGTGCTTAGCTATTGCACAAATGTGTTGTTGTTTATATCCTTCAATAAGGATTTATATTCTTTCTTTTTCTGTAATGAAATAGATACGTAAATAGCTCCAAAAACAACTAATACGAAGCTAACGCTAAATAAAACAATAGAAACAACTAATTCAGTACACATCGTTATTTCGTAATGATTAGCAGGTTTCTTTGCAAGGAGAAAGAACATAATCGCAGTCACTAATGCAATCGCGCCTATAGATAAAGCACCCATACCACTAGCAAAGTAATTACGACTTCTTTGAAGTTGTGCATGGCTAGCTTGTGATAGTTCTTTCACTTCTTTATGTGAAAGTTCTTCATGGATAAGATGTCCGCATCTAGGACAAACATAATTAACCTTAGTCGTCTCATTAACTGTTTCAACATAGTTAAGAGAACTAGACTTAGCTTCTAATTTATGTTCATCAATACGTTTAGCACAGTGATGGCAATACATATTTTCTCCTTTCTATTAAAGAATATTATCTAAACTTCTATAAAGAAGTGCAGACCAAATCAGAACTGCTTCTAGGAGTAATTTGATAACTCATACGAGTTCTCGAAGAAGAAGTAAAGGTGTGGAACCCATAAATTCCCTTAACTTTATAAGTCTTGTTAAGGAAATCAGCCTTTTTCCAAATTGGACTATCTGGATTAGGTTTATATGGGAAGTTAATATAGATGTTAAAGTTCTTTTCGCTATATTGACCATGTCCATTTAAATATAATGTCCATTCATCACCATCAGCATTTTCGTAAACATCAGTTACTGTAAATTCATCAGTGATTTCAACTGAACAATATAAACATGAATAGTCTTTAGCAGCGACAATAGCATCGAGTTCATTAACAGTGTAAGTAAAGGTATGTAATTTTGTACCTTCATCGACGTTATCAGCTGGTTCCAACATTACTCTTGCAGTGTTATCACTTTCACGTGATTTTAGTTGTGGGAAGGTAACACCAGAGATTTGGAATCCAAATGTTTCACTAACAACCGCTGTTCCGCAGAGCATAACAACAGCGTTAGTTTCTGTATAACGAGTTGGAATTACACCGGTTCCAGTATAAATATTCATTGCAGCGTATTCACCTTCTGGTTTACTCGCTCCTTCTTCTTGAGTAAAGAAGCCTTGTAAATATAAGGTTTTATTAATATAGCCTGCAACAGTACCTGTGATTCTAACTTTTTTGTTATTGAATTTATTTTCATGACTTGGATCATTTAAACAAAGAATTAGTTCTTTCTTTAGATCTAAGATAGAAACTGTTTCATAATCGCCATAGTTAAAACCAGGATCAGGTTTTCCTGAGAAAAGATTTAATTTAAAAGTTTTAGCTTGTGCTTCTGCTTTTAAGAATGTTTCTTCCATATAAGGAACCTTATCAAGTTGGTTAACCCAAGAATAACCGCTTTGGACAACCCAAAGGTTAAGTAACACTAATTCATCAAAAGAAGCATTTTTCTTGGTTTCATTAATCCAGACTAATGAAAGGTATCTACTACCAGTAGAGTCTTTTTGTGGAACTTTATAGCCAAGTCCTGGAGTAGAAATGACTATTGTTCCATTTTTAGCTGCGTTATCTAAGTGCGTACCAGTAAAAACACTAGCGGCGTGTCCATAAGGTTGGATTTTACCGGTGCTTTCAGGAGTATCAATACCATAGAAACGTGATTTGATTTTTTCACTAGAGGTAGTTTTAACCACTGGATAGAAGTGAGCAGTATCACCGTCAATTTTGGTTGATAAAGTAACTTCACCAATACCATCTTTAAAGAAATCTTTACCCTTATAATCAACATCAAGCGTAACAGTGCCATCATGAACATAATCAATAAAACCACTTGAGCCTGAAGAAGTATCACTTGTCGTGCTACTAACTGATTCAGGAAGGATTGAACTACTACTAACTTCACTAGTGGTAGAACTGCTTGATTGAGCATTATTACATCCTGCTAATAAAGTAAGAGCAAGAAGTAAGGGAATAAATCTTTTTAATTTCATAAAGACTTCCTCCTATTATTTAGAATTTTGTCTTTGCGACATCAATGGCTTGTTTTAAAACTTCATCGGTGGTCTTTTCTCTTTTTACCTTTTCAGAGTCAAGGAATAAAGTTGTAATAACTCCACCACATTGATCACGAAGTTCGCTAGCGCCTGAGAAGGATTTAGAAGTATAGTAAACTTCATCTTCATTCATTCTCATAACAACTTTAGCGCTTTGAATCATGATAGTTTCAGGCATATCAAGCCATTCTTGGAATTCAGGTGTTTCGTATGCACTATAACGCACAGGAACATAACCTTGACTATCTTCAATACATAAGACAGCGTTAACTTCTGGGTTAGTTAAGAATTTAACAAATTTCCAAGCATAATATTGTTTCCAATAATTTTCTTCTTCGGTAACAGAGACATTATTTAACATAGTTAATGTAACGCCTTGGTTAACATATAATGGATTATCGTTTAACACTGGTGGCTTACAAACTTCAACACTGAATTGTTCAGTAGTTGCTGGAGCATTATATCCAGCTCCACCACTAGAACCAATGGTAATAGCACACTTTTCATCGGTAAATGAATATGATCCATATTCGCCTTTGGTGCCTTTAGTAGTTAATAAACCATTTGCGTGAGCATCAACAAATTCATCCACTAATTCTTTTGCTTTGTTATAGTTTTCAGGTTGAGTTGCATAGTCAAAATCAATTCGACCTTTTTTGTCACTTCCAACAGAAGAATAAGGAATTTTCCTTTGATACATTGATGAAATCATCATGTTTGAATCACTATCATAGAAGATTGGATATTCCATATCAGGAACAGCAAATTCTACTTTATTATCATTAATGCAATCAGCAATTTCATAGAGTTTTTCCCAAGAAATGCCGTCCATATATTTAGTGACTCTTTCTTTGCTTTCATATCCGACAGTTGGATATAACTTAATTAATGCTTTTTGCACTAATTGGAAGTTATACATCATAACTTCGGTAGATTTCATTAATGGAATACTATAAACCCCATCATTAACATAACTTGTTCCTTCGTTGAAGTAAGAAGCGATGATGTCATCTTTGTCATAAACAGTTGAGCCATCTTTATCGCCTAAATAAGCTTCTTTTCCAAAACCAATTTTCGAATCATTAATAAATTTTGTTAAATCAACAACAAATTGGCCTTGTTTTGTTTCGTTAGCGATATATTGAGCTACGTGATCAGGATAAGCAACCGCGAGAGTTGGAGAGTTACCAGTACCAATACCAGTAGTAATCTTCTTTAAAATCTCGTTATAGCTACCTTCTTTTGAAAGATTGATTGTGACATCAACACCTTCTTCTTCTTTAATAATTTCTTCGAATTCTTCAACATAGGCTTGGACACCTTCTTCGATGCCTTGGCCAAATGTGTGCCAGAAATCAAATTCTACAGTTTTAGGAAGTTCACTTGAAGAAGAAGTTGAAGGGCTAGTTTTACTAGATGAAGAAGAACTACTAGAAGGTTTTTCACCACTAGAAGATGTTTCTCCCCCTCCACCACTACAAGCAGCTAAACTTGCTCCTAAAAGAATAAGAGTAACAGGAAGGATTTTTTTGATATTCATAAAGAATACCTCCTTTTATTTTTAATAATTAGGCAATTGCTTTTAAACAAGCTTGAATTGCTTCTTCGAAAGCTTGTTTCATAAATTCATCAGTGCATTCTGCAGTATCTTTTAATAAGATCTTTGTTAATAATGCACCAAATTGTGTTCTACATGTTGCAGAACCTTTGAAAGCTGGTGAAACAAATAAGATATCTTTTGTATCATCATATGCTTTGAAGACTCTGGCTTTTAATTCTTCAACTGAGAATGGTTCTTTACCAGTTGGGTCACATAATTCAATGTAATCATCCATTTCATATGTGCTATAGCGAACTGGAGCATAACCAGTTTCACTAGCCCAGTATAAAGTTTCTTCTGGTTCCATCATTGATTTAATGAAAGCCCATGCTGCTAAATCTTCGTATTCATCACCGTGAGTTAAGATACAGATACCAGGACCTTGAGAAATCACAGCTTCTTTAACGCCTTCAGCAGCTTGTGGTAATCTACCAACCATAGTTGTGAATTGTTTGTTGCTATCGAGTTGGTATTTAAGTCCACCAGTTGAACCAATACAGAAGAGCATTTGTTCAGCAGTGAAAGAATTGTTTGTGTAAGATTGGCTTGGAGCACTACCTTTAGTGATGAGGTAGCCTTTGTTATAAGCATTCTTTAATTTTTTGAAAATTGGAGCGTTATCTTCGAAATTGAAGTCAACACTACCATAACCAGTAGCTTCGTTAAAGCTTGTATATGGTAAACCATATTGTTCGCATAATGTGATGGCGAAGTTGTCATCAGAGTCATATCCAACAACAGCACCGAATTTTGTATCGCCCCATTCGGATTCATCTAACTTAATAAGTTTATTTGTTTTGTTCCATTCAACAAATTTAGGACAGAAGTTATCAAATAATTCTTCCCAAGTTAAACTGTTAATATATTTTTCATCAATTGGTTTGTCACCATTGACACCAGCGATTGTTTTACCAAGAATCTTACTATTGTAATACATTGGTTCAATAGATTTAGATTGAGGCATAACGTATAAGCCATCTTCATAGAATGAACGACCTTCATCGAGATAATCAACAACGATGTCGTAATATTCATCTTCGGTAAAACCATATTCACCGTAGATATAATCTTCAAAGTTGACAGCTGCGCCATAATCAAGGTAATCAGCAACGTGATCTGGATAACAAGTAACTAAGCTTGCATATTCAAGAGTTGCCATGCCAGTGATTTCTTTTGTTTCAATATCACTATAATTACCACTAATTTTGTTGTTTACGATTGTAACGTTTGGTTCGAGTTCGTTAAAATCTGCAATCATTTGTGCAATTTGATCAGTGTAAGAGAAAGTGTTGTCCCAAGTAAGTGTGACAGCGTGATCTTCGCTAATCCATGGATGTGGTTTTTTATCCTTAACAAAAGGACTTTCTCCACTAGTTGATTTTGAGGTTTGACTACCTGTTGATGTAGATTCTGGTCCCTTTGACTCAGAGTCACTAGTAGGTGTTCCTCCATTACAACCAACTAAGCCTAACATCATAGCTGGAAGTAACAATAATAATTTTTTGTTCATTATAAATTCCTCCTTAATTTATATGTTCACTCCACGATAGGAGCTAGAACCTAACCTTTAATGCCGGCACGCCCGACACCTTTCATAATGTATTTTCTAAAGAATACAAATAATAAGAATAATGGAACAGTAACTAACACAGTCGCAGCCATTTGATAACCAAATTGTGTAACACCAGCATCAACATCGACGAAAGCACTACCGCGAAGACCATTAGAAATAAGTCGATAATCTTTATTATTAGTAACAAGATTTGGCCACACATATGAGTTCCATGTACCCATAAATTTAAGAATTGTAATAGAAATTAATGTAGGAGCGGCAAGTGGCACCATAACGCGCCACAAGAAACTCCAATCGGATTTGCCATCAACTTTAGCAGCTAAATAAAGTTCATTAGGAATTTGCTTAAAGTTTTGACGTAATAAATAAATATAATAAACACTGATCCAGAATGGAACAATCATAGAAGCATATGCTTGAATACGTGTCTGACCACTACCAGTCCAACCAAAGCTAGCGACAGTAATATAGTTAGAAATAACCATCATTTCGCCAGGAATCATCATAGTCATCAAGAATACCGCAAAGACAAAGTCATTACCTTTAAACTTCAATCTAGCAAAAGCAAAAGCGGCAAATATTGTCGTTAATAATGTACCAGCGGTAGAGAATATTGCGACCACAATTGTGTTTAACATATATTGGCTAAAATCGAATACTTCCAAAACATATACGTAGTTGCTCCACATAACTATGTTAGGGAAGAATGTTTGGGTTTGAGCTTGAATTTCAGTATTTTGTTTTAAAGATGTGATAATCATCCAATAGAATGGGAAGACAACTAAAATAGCTAAAGCAATAATGAATAAGTAAGTAAGAATAGTTGTAATAATCTTAGTTACTTTTTCAGTGCTCTTAATCGCATCAACAGTTTTACCAGCATCCGCTAAAGATAGGACGATATTGGAATTAACTTTTTCTTTTTTGAAATCGATATATTTTTTATTTTCCATATTTCCTCCCTCCTAGTAATGCACTCTCTTCTTTGACACACCGAGTTGAACAAATGTGAATATCAAAATAATCACAAATAAGAACACTGCTGCTGCAGCGGCGTACTGTGTATGTGTTGATAAGTTATCGTAAACATAATAAACAATTGTTTCCATGTTTGGATCGGCACTAACACCATTACTTGAAATGGTACCAGGACCATTGAATAAACCAACGATTGCGCTATATTCCTTAAATGCACCAATAAATGATGTAACTAAAATATAAAGAATCTGTGGACTTAATAACGGAACAGTAATTCGTGTAAATACTTTACGTTTTGGACAGCTATCAATTTGAGCAGCTTGATAATATTGCTTGTCGATACCTTGTAAACCACTTAAGAAGATTAAAATCTTAAATGGAATACTGTTCCAAATAATATAAATACATAGCGGGATCATAGCTGTCCATTGAGAAGCACCACGAATCCAAACTGTCGAAGAATTAAAGATATAGTTAATAACACCGCTATCATCAAAGATGACGGAGAAAACCATACCAATAGCGATGGTATTAGTAACATATGGTAAGAAGAATACCGTTTGTAAAACTTTCTGGAACCACTTAATAGAATTAAGGGCAACCGCAATTAATAAGGCTAATATCGTCGAACAAGGAACGGTAACAAATGTTAAGAAAAAGGTATTTGGAATGGCGTACTTAGTAAAGTAAATTTCTTTAGCACCATTTATACCATTATCACACCACCCCATAATGTAACCAAAGTTACGAAGTGTTAAACCAGTAAATTCACCAGTCGCGTATTTATAGTTAGCGGTAAATGAAATAAAGATTGTATTAATTAAAGGATATAAAAGGAAGATAGTAATAAGAACAATAACTGGGCCTAAATATAACCAGGCTTTCCAGTTATTTTTGCTAGCGACATCTTGAATACCACTAACAGCATATACTTTATCAGTTTTGCGTTTATTAACTAATCTAATAACTGTATCGTTTCCAACATCATATCCTTCTTTATATGTTGGACGAGTTTCTGCATCAACAGTCATTAAGCCATTATCTGGAACATTATAGTATTTTGTGTTGAATTTAGTTTCGGCAGCAAGATAAAAATCGTTATATTCCTGTTCGGTAATCAACCCATCTTTCAAAGATTTTTTAAGTTCAAGCTTTCTTTGTTTGAACTCTATCTTTGCCTCAACTTGCCACTCACTTTTCTTAAACAACATACAAATACCTATTATTTTGTGCGAATTCTTTCTTCTGTCTCATGATTGAAGATAAATATTTTATTTGGCTTAATCTTAAACGCTAATTCTTTACTATTAACAACATCATCACTTGAAATGATGGCTTTAAATGTTGGTTTAGTACAAGCAGGATTTTTAGCGACAATAGAAATATCTCTACCAAGGATTTGTACCATTTCGCTTTCAGCGTGTAAGATATCACCTTTTTCATTCTTATCAGCTAAGATAAATCCTTCCGGTCTAATTGCAACATAAACTGGTTTAGAGCCAATATCTTCTTTGGATGTATAAACAACATCATCACCAATATAGACTTTCTTACCTTCCACTCTTCCTTCAAATACATTGATTGGAGGAGTACCAAGGAATTGGGCAACGAATAAGTTTGCTGGATTATTATAAACTTCTTGTGGAGCATCCTTTTGTTGCATAATACCTAATTTCATAACAACGATTTCATCAGAGATAGACATAGCCTCTTCTTGGTCGTGTGTGACGAAGACAGTAGTAATGCCAGTTGTTGTTTGAATTCTTCTAATTTCTTCACGTGTTTGAAGTCTTAAACGTGCATCAAGGTTAGATAATGGTTCATCAAGAAGCAAGACTCTTGGTTTCTTAACTAACGCACGAGCGATAGCGACACGTTGTTGTTGACCACCAGAGAGTTGACTTGGTTTTCTTTCGAGATATTCATCAACTTGAACAAGTTCAGCAGTTTCAATAACGATGTCTCTTCTTTCTTCTTTTGTTAAACGACGATGGGTAATGGCTTGAACAGTATCAAGTTCAATATCCACTAAACCAAGCTTTTCTGTAAGTTCTTCAATGGAATTTGAAGCATTTTCCTTACTGGTTTTAAGTAATTTAACAAATAATTTTGTATTTTTCTTATCGTAATAAAGTTTTAAATCGCTAATTCTTATCTTTCTAAATTTAAAATAAGCCTTAACTATATTTGCTAATGATTTATTATTTACTTCGGTAACAGTATTTGTGACGTTGTCATCACCATATTTAGCACCTAATTTATCTAATAAATCTTCATAATCCCCAAATTTTAAGCGAACAATACGTCCCATTAGCTCATAACCAATTTGAGTCTTAGTAATAACGGCGCTTTCAGGGTGTGCATATTCTTTAACTATTGCGCGATATTCATTAATCGTGTCATCAATTTTATGCGTATCAAATTTTTTACCGAGTTTTACATGCATTGATAATGCTAAGATTTGATCTTCACCAACATTAATAACACTGGCTCTTAAATTGCTATCAAATAACGCATCACTAGTTTGAGTTTCTTCTTCATTAACAAGTTTAGCGTCAATAATCTTTGGCATATTGCTCTTAAATAAATCTTTAACAGCTTGAGAAACATTCTTTAACACAACGTTAATTGTTAAAATGGATTCCGCTAAAGAATAATTGGTAACAAATTGTTTTCTACTTAAACCAATCTTCTTTAATAATGAATTAACGCTTTTCTCAATACCATTTTGATCATCAGATGGTTTCATTTCGTATTCATAAACTAAGTTAAATTCGAAAAAAGTAACAAGAGGCACTTCCACCTTTAAATTAGTTAATGGGAATTCAATATTCTTATAAATTGTCATGTGTGGGTATAAAGCATAGTTTTGGAAAACTAAACCAATGCCACGTTTTTCTGGAGAAAGGTTGGTAACTTCTTGATCACCAAACCAAACTTCACCGCTAGTTGGAACGTGAAGTCCAGAAATCATATAAAGGGTTGTAGATTTTCCACATCCAGAAGGACCTAAAAGTCCCACCAATTTTCCATCAGGAACAGTAAAGTCCATATCCTTAACAGCAACCGTATCACGGATATGCTTTTTAGGATCACCAGGGAAAATCTTTGTTAATTCTTTAATTCTAATTTCCATAAAATACCTCCAACTATTTGGTACCATCCTCAGCGGCTTCTTCGCCTAATCTGAGTTTAATGTTTTTACGACGTGTTTTTTCTTGTTTAATATAAACCACCAAGAATTTGATAAAGAAACCAATTGAAATAATTGCTCCAACACCAAAGACAATAACAAGTGGGTCCATAGGGTTAAAGACTGCAATCGTTGGTGAAACAAGATTAAATCTTAAAATGATAAAGGCAATGGCACCGACAATAAATAAAGCACCAATAAATCCAACAGAAATACGTTTTAAATAAGCCTTACCATTCATTCTTCTAAATTCATCATTCTTATATGCATGTTTTGCATAGAAGTAATAGCCTAATGTTCCAAGAGCATAAAGAGCAACGAAACCAACAAAATATAAGATAATAAATAGATTACAATCAAACGCAGAAATGTTTGATGTATCTTCAGGTAATAAATCTAAAAATCCAAATCTAAATGTAACACTAGATTGAGACAATACTTGTGTAGTGCCTTTCTTTGTTGGGCAAATATCAAGAGTGACATTAAATCCGCAAATCTCAACTTTTTTCATATTATTTGCGTTAAAACTGCCACCAATACATTTATCTTGAAGAAGGAAGGTAATTTCGTTACCACTCTTCTTAGTCATAACATAATAATCAAGTTCACCAGGAATTCCACCACTCGTACAATTATTAAATTTGATATTAGTGAATTCATCATTCTTTGTGGTGATGTTGAATGAGGAGGCTTTAAAACCTCTAAGCGAATATCTAATCTTATATGTACCGTCTAAAATACCTTGTTCTTTTTCATGGTATTTCTTTTCTTTCACTAAGGCATAAGCACCATCAACACAATCAAGGATAAGTGAAATTGATGTGTAACCAAATACTGTTTTAATGGATGAGAATTTGGCGGTGAAGAAATCAGAGAAGTTGTTCTTTCGTGATAATGAAATAGAAGGAACACCTTGATAGGCATGATTTAAATCTGGAATTACTTTATATACTGATGAAGTTTCATCTAACTTAGCTTCGAAAATGTTATAGAAACGGATTGTTGTATAATCAATATCTTCGCCTTCGTTGAGTCTAATATCCACAACTTTATTCATTGCGTACATACCCGCCATTGATCCAACAGCGTCATAATTAAACATTGATGGGTTTGATAATGGGCATTCAAAGATACGTTCATCACTTGTGCCATCTGGAAGTTTAACAAAATATTTAATTAATAAAGGTAAATCAACACCTTCTTCTTCGCTAACATATCCAACAATAAATGATTTTTCTGCCGCTAAACTCTTATAGTTACCAGCAGAGAATCTTTGGGCAGCATAGGTAGTAACTGGAGTGCCATCATAGCGTTTATACGTAATATTTCCATCTGGATCAACAATAATGATTCGACTACCACTTTCATCTAAGTAATAGCCTTCTTCATCAACCACTGCGCCTGTATTATCATAATAAATGATATTTCCAGCTTCATCTTTCTTTTCACTTTGATCAAAGATTTCAAGTTCGTGTTTGCTTGGCTCATAACCGTAATTGATTGAAGATTCAGTAAATTCATCACTCCAACCAGCAGGTTTACTTTCTAAAGGTGTGGAAATTACAAAGTCACTTGGACAATCATGGAATGCGTTTTCAGAAATATTTTCAATATTGTCACCAATAATCACATTCTTTAATGGTCCATATTTATCTTGATATGAATTAACTGTTTCGTTATAAATACAATCTTCTGAAATACCAGAAACAAGCAATGTATACCAGCTACCATAGGTAATGCTGTAAGGGATTACTACAGTATCAATATTTTTCTTTTTAAAGTTTGCGGTATCAATAATACTTACGTAAGCAGTATATGTTGGTCTTTCATAAGAGAAACCGTGGCCTTCCTTTAATTTTGGTCTACCATCATCCTCATAAATGATATTGCCATCTGCATCTCTTTCAACATTTTCATCTTTTTCATAATTGTTAATATCAACATCGTATTTTGTTAATTCGCTTAATTTTTTATCTTTTGGATAGTTATCATCCATAGGAGTAACATAAACACCAGTTACTTCTTTATATTTATTTGTTCCAGTTGTACCGACAGGGAAAAGAATGGTGTTAGCACCAAAAGAGAAAGTAAAAGACTCCCCGGAAGAAGTCTTTGTAATGTTGTCTAGAGATACGTATAAATTGTCTTCGTCGCTTAATGGTAAAGCTGGATCGACATATGGATAAGATTTACCATTAGGTTCGGTTAAGGCCTTAGTTTCGCTAACAGGTTTATCTTTATTTACGGTAGCGACAGTAAAAGCGCATACTGTTGTAAGTGCTAATGTAATGAGGGAAATTATGCTTCTCTTTTTCATATGCATTTTACATAGTATAGTCTACACTATTTTATAAATAGTATCAAAAGAAAGAGTATAGTAGGTTAGTAGGTTTTTACTTTAAAATAGTAAATCCACTTTGAGAGAAAAATTCCGAATCAAAGGTAGATGTAGTCGATAAATATTCTTTTATTAATTGATATGGGGTTTTGCTTTCAATGTAAGAATAGTTTCCATCATATCCTTTAACGTAATCAAATACTCTTGAAGAATTCTTATGAAGTAATAAGTAATCAATAATCGCAACCTGGTATTCTTGTTCGGCATTAATACTGGTTAAAGAAGGAACATAATATTTGGCGCTCTTATTTCTGATTAAATAATTGATTTGCGCACCTGTTAAAGTAGTAACATATGTCTTATTAAAAAACGGTGTGGAATTAAATAATGTTTCGTTAGTGAGATAATGCGTTTTCGAGATATTAATTGAGTCCCTACCACCATTATTCAAAACAATATCAACTGGGTGTTCTTTATTAATCATTTGATATGTCGCATAGGCTTGAAGTCTGCCAGCGTGAGAAGTGGAAAAAGAATTGATTCCATTAATTTCTGCAACAACTTTATTTTTCTCGTTAACAAATTCAGAATCTATGTATTTATCTACTATTTTGGTTACTTTTTCATCATTATACTCTTTATTTACAAACAAATTTTCATTAGTAACAACACGATTTTGTTTATTAATGTTTAAACTAACATGACTTACATATTCACCCTTATATGATGACTGCACAAATGGGACGCCATTAATTAATTCATTCTCGATTGTGTGACTATGACCAGTAAAACAAACGTCGATATATTTTTCACCACTCACTTCACTAATTTGAGTCACTTCATCAGTAAACTTATAACCCAAAGAAGAGATATTCGAATGCGCTAATAAAATAATAACATCGCAGTCCTTTTCGTTTCGTAATTCATCAGAGATATTAGTGACAATCTCTAGTGGATCAACAAAAGTGATGTCTTCCCATATTGAAGAAGTAATGGAAGTGATTTGATCAACACCAATAATTCCAATTATTCCAATTTTTATTCCATTGCGTTCAATAATTTTATATTCATCACATAGTTCGTCAGCGTGAGTTGTAGCAACATTTAAATTTTTATCAAAATTATATACATTTGCGCCTAATAGGTTAAAATTACCAGATTCACCAATTTTCTTGTTATTTTTTATTTCTTGTAAGCCCCAATCAAACTCATGATTGCCTAAACACATAGCTTCGCAGTTCATTTGAATCATAGATTCAATCAAGCATTTTCCTTTGCTTGCTTCACTGTCATATGTATCTTGCCATAAGTCTCCAGAATTTAGAAAAACATATTCAGTTGGATGTTTATTCATTTCATTATCTAAGAAACCCGCTACTCGGGCGATACCATTATTCTTTTGTGTGTCATCATTAGAAATACGACCATGATAATCATTAATTGCATATAATTCCAACATTCCTTCTCTTGGAATAACGCTAGAAGAAGATTCGCTTTTACTAAAAGAAGATTCGCTTAAAGAGAGATTGTTACCACTACAACCAATAAGTAAGAAAGGTAAGATTAATGCAAATAATTTTTTCATTGTTCAATGTCTCCCATTCTAAAGTCTACTGGCTTCTTTTTAACGATAGTCTCATCAAGTAATATTTCTTCTTTATTGTTATAGATTTTATTATTAGATGTATCTACTTCATATAAACCAAGCATATAGTCAGGGAAACTTTGTTTATATTTTGAAAATCCTGACATTGTAATAGAAATAATAAAAGGTACACAGAAAGTAAATATTGAAAGAATATATTCTAAGAAAAAGAATATTGCAAATCGCGCTAAAAAGCGTGGAAATGAACAATTTAAATATTCTTTATTTACTACTCCAATATGATATAAGGCTTTGCCTAATGTCTTTCTTCCTTTTCTAAAGAAAAGAGGAGGTATAAACCATGTTAAAAATCCTGCTAGTAAAAGCGCACTAGGGACAGCAACAAATAGAAGCATATTATTAACATAGTTAATATTATTTCGATATGTTGGAGAATTTGTTTGATATATCTTTAATGCATGTGTATCAAAATATGGTTCATAACAATCTTTATAATATTTATTATCAATTTCTGGATAATCAGTTAATAAAGGATTTGGAATTACTTCGCCAAAAAGATCTTCAACAAAATAAGGTTCATCTTTAAGTTCTCCTGAAATTCCTGGTTTAAGATTTGGATCTAAAAAGAAGTTACGATAATCATCAACAATAAGTTTATATTTTTCTTCGTCAGTTTCACTTTCCATATATGAAAGATATTGGCTAAGAGATTTTCTTGATAATTGGCATTTACCTTTCGCGGAATATGATCCATTAGTAATATGAGTAACAATATCCACTAATAATTTTGCGTTTGTTTCGCTTTTAAAATATAAACCGCTATCAAGCATTGATTGCTGATATTTAGCGTCAGCAGCCTGATATTTTGGAGTATTAATAACAATTGTCCTACTGGCTAAAAACAAAGCAAAAAACAAAAATACACAGATGATAACATCAATCATATTGGCCAAAATCTTATGATGAAATTTTGGCAAACGATAATTAATTTCTATCGTATGCTCAACTATCTCATTAGTTTGTAATTCTTTTTCCAAACTCATATTGTATATCCTTTGCTACGATAAATATCATTAAGCGTTTCGCTATCAACAACAATCGTATTAGTGAGCATATCACTACTAGCCTGATTAGAGCCACTAACAAGTAAAGTGATAAGAGAAAATAGGCAAATTGCTAAACCAATAATTGATGGATATATTAATGCTGGGAGCGAGAATAAATAATTAAAGTTTACAAGTGGATAAGCTAATAAGAATAGAGGTGGCAAAAACATAATAAATGAATAAAATGTTTGCAATAAACAACGCCCTCTTTTAACAATAACAAAATCTCTTAATCCTACTCGATATATTCGCATCATAAGCATCGAGATTGATTGTCTCTTCTTAAGAAGAAGAGGAATAAGTATCATTAATATTCCAAACGATAAAATATAAGAAATAAAAGCGGATACCACAATCATCGTATCATAATGATTGTTCATTTTATCAATTCTAGCGTTAATCGCATTATAACTTGCTCCCTTATAAATAAGGTCATTTTCCGCGATTGATTTACCCATATGGGAATAATATGTTAAGAAAAACTTATTATAAAAAATATTATATTTTTCCTTACCTTCATCGCTCATTGTGTCACTAGGATCAATAAGTTCATTAAACATGTCTTTATATTGACGTTTCATTGAAATCGATTTATTAATTACATCGACATCAAAATAATCTAAACCTTCGTTATATGTTTTAAATAAAGAATAATAATCCTCTTTGGTATTATATTCTAAATAATATCTCTTAAAGATATCGTGTTCATAATTCCCATCATCTTTAACATAATCGCGCATGAATAATTTATACGTATAAGATAATCCTTCGGTAATATCATGAAATTCTTCACTTGGATTAGAGAAATATATTAATTTAATATTCGATAATAAATTATTTCTTTCTTGGACAGCTTTATTTCCATCTTCACTAACCGCATTAAAATTTGTAATAAGATTAGCTAAAGGTGTAATGGCAAAATTCATCAACATATAAGATAAAAAGAAAGTAATAACCATGTCACATAGCCATAATAAAACACGTTTTCCTTTTCCTATAGGAAATATATCAACTACCTTTTTCTCACTTTGTTCCATATTATTTACTATATACTATACATTAGTATTATAAAAGTTGCTTTTATATAAATAAAAGAGCCATGTTTCCATGACTCTTATTTTAATAAGCTTGAAATTACTTAATAATTTCGTTAACGGTACCAGCACCAACTGTACGGCCACCTTCACGAATTGAGAATTTTGTTCCCTTTTCAAGAGCAATTGGGTGGATTAATTCGACAGTTAATTCAACGTTATCACCTGGCATAACCATTTCTGTTCCAGCTGGAAGAGTAATGACACCAGTAACATCAGTTGTACGGAAGTAGAATTGTGGACGGTAGTTGCTTAAGAAAGCTGTATGACGGCCACCTTCTTCTTTAGTTAAGATGTAAACGCTAGCTTTGAATTTGGTATGTGGAGTAACTGTACCAGGTTTTGCAAGGACTTGACCTCTTTCAACTTGGTCTCTGTTAATACCACGGAGAAGAACACCAACATTATCACCAGCTTGGACGAAGTCACAAGTTTTACGGAAGCTTTCAAGACCAGTAATAACTGATTTTTGAGTTTCTCTAATACCAACGATTTCGACTTCATCAGATAATTTTGCTTGACCTCTTTCAACACGGCCTGTAACAACAGTACCACGGCCAGAGATAGTCATAACATCTTCAATAGCGAGTAAGAATGGTTTATCAGTGTCTCTTGTTGGAGCTGGGATATAAGCATCAACAGCATCCATTAATTCTAAGATTGGTTTTTCAGCGCCAGCAACTCCATCAAGAGCTTGTCTAGCACTACCACGGATAACTGGTGTATCATCACCTGGGAAACCGTAGTTATTTAATAAGTCACGAACATCCATTTCGACTAAGTCTAATAATTCTGGATCGTCAACTAAGTCAGTCTTGTTAATGAAGACGACGATGTAAGGAACACCAACTTGACGTGCAAGTAAGACGTGTTCACGAGTTTGTGGCATAACGCCATCAGTACCAGCAACAACTAAGATTGCACCATCCATTTGAGCAGCACCAGTGATCATGTTTTTAACATAGTCAGCGTGCCCTGGACAGTCAACGTGTGCGTAGTGTCTTTTTGCTGTTTGGTATTCAATGTGTGCAGTGTTAATTGTAATACCACGAGCTTTTTCTTCTGGAGCAGCATCGATTTGATCGTATGCTTTTGCAACAGCTCCACCTTGTTTTGCTAAGACAGTTGTAATAGCAGCAGTTAAAGTGGTTTTTCCGTGATCGACGTGACCAATGGTACCAATGTTAACGTGCTCTTTAGTTCTGTCAAACTTTTCTTTTGCCATTTTTTGAATCTCCTTTCAACTATTTTCGTAAATTCAACGATATCATAATATAGCAATCTTTTTTTATAATCAACACACAAGTGTGTAATTATCATTTATCGGTTAGACATTCCCGATTTTGCGATAATGTCGTCTTGGACATATCGTGGACATTCACCGTAGTGAGCGAATTGCATTGTGTAGTTTCCACGTCCTTGTGTCATGCTACGTAAGTCGGTAACATAACCGAACATCTCACTAAGTGGTACTTCCGCTTCAATGATCTTAGCGTTTGCACGTTGAGATTCACCAGTGGTTTGTCCTCTTCTTCTAGCGATATCACCAAGGACATCACCATAATATTGTTCTGGAACTGTAACTTCAATCTTCATGATTGGTTCAAGAATAACTGGGTTACATTTCTTAGCAGCTTCTTTTAACGCCATTGAGGCAGCAATCTTATATGCAGCTTCACTAGAGTCAACATCGTGGTAAGAACCATCGAATAAAGTTGCTTTAATATCCATAACTTTAAATCCTGCGAGCATACCTCTATCAAGAGCGTCAACTAAGCCGTCTTGAGTTGGTTTGATGTATTCTCTTGGAACACTACCACCAACGATAGCATCAACGAATTCAAAGCCTTTTCCTGGGTTTGGTTCAAACTTGATCCAAACGTGACCGTATTGTCCACGACCACCTGATTGACGAATGTATTTACCTTCACATTCAGCAGGAACTCTAATTGTTTCACGGTATTCGACTTGAGGAGCACCAACGTTAACTTGAACGTTAAATTCTCTTCTCATACGATCGACAATGATGTCGAGGTGAAGTTCACCAACACCAGCGATAAGTGTTTGACCTGTTTCTGCGTTAGTTCTAACACGGAATGTTGGGTCTTCTTCAGCTAACTTTTGAAGGGCAATAGCCATTTTTTCTTGGTCAGCTTTTGTCTTAGGTTCGACAGCTTCTTCGATAACTGGATCTGGGAATTCCATCTTTTCTAAGATGACAGGAGTCTTTTCATCACAGAGAGTGTCACCAGTAGTTGTTGATTTTAAGCCAACAACAGCACCGATATCACCAGCATGAAGTTCTTCGACTTCTTGTCTATGGTTAGAATGCATTAAGACTAAACGTGCAATTCTTTCTTTTTGACCTTTTGTGGAGTTAAGGACATATGAACCGGATTTAAGTGTACCACTATAAACACGGACATAAGCTAATCTACCAATGAATGGGTCAGTAGCAATCTTGAATGCTAATGCGCCGAGTGGAGCAGCATCATCTGGCTTGCATGAGACTTCATTACCAGCTTCATCTGTTCCTTTTGCAGCAGGAATATCAAGTGGGCTTGGTAAGTAATCAATAACGCCATCAAGTAATGGTTGAATGTTTTTGTTTTTGTAAGCTGATCCACAGAAGACTGGGTGGAAATTACCAGTTAAAACACCTTTACGGATTGCAGCTTTAGTAGTAGCAACATCTGGTTCGCCACCTTCTAAGACTAACATTTGAGTATCTTCATCAAAGTAATCAAGTAAGTGTTCAAATAAAGTTGTTCTTAATTCTTTAACCTTATCAAGGTATTCGCTTGGAATTGCTTCTTCATGTGGTGCTTCTTGAACATCTGAAGAATAAACCCATGCTTTTTGTTCAATGATGTCGATGCAACCTTTTAATGTTGATTCAATTCCGATTGGATATTGAACAGCAGCAGCGTTAGCACCTAATCTTTCATGTAATGAGTTGACACTCATTTCGAAGTCAGCACCGATAGCGTCCAATTTATTAACAAAGACGATACGTGGAACTCCATATTTAGAACCTTGTCTCCAAACAGTTTCTGTTTGTGGTTCAACACCGTTTTTACCATCAAGAACGGTAACAGCACCATCAAGAACACGGAGAGAACGTTCAACTTCAACAGTGAAGTCAACGTGCCCTGGAGTATCAATAATGTTAATTCTATTGCCTTTCCAGAAAGCGGTTGTAGCGGCTGAGGTAATTGTAATACCTCTTTCTTGTTCTTGGGCCATCCAGTCCATAGTAGCGGCACCTTCGTGGGTTTCACCAATCTTATGGATCTTACCAGTAAAATAAAGAATTCTTTCAGTAGTTGTGGTTTTACCAGCATCGATGTGAGCCATAATACCGATATTACGGGTATGGGCTAAATCATATTCACGAGCCATAACTTATTCTCCTAATTACCAGCGATAGTGAGCATAAGCTTTATTAGCTTCGGCCATCTTATGGGTATCATCTCTCTTCTTAACGGAAGCACCGGTACCATTAGCGGCATCAATGATTTCATTAGCAAGACGATCTTCCATGCTCTTCTCATTTCTTAAACGAGAGTAATTAACTAACCATCTTAAGCCAAGTGTAACTTTTCTTTCTGGAGAAACTTCAACTGGGACTTGGTAGTTAGCTGCGCCAATACGGCGAACTTTTAATTCAACTTCAGGCATGATGTTATTAATTGCGGTTGCAAATACATCCATGGCTGGTTGATTAGTTTTTTCTTCAATTTTCTTGAAAGCGGTATAGAGAATCTTTTGGGCGGTTCCCTTTTTACCATCGATCATTAATTTGTTAACTAAACGTGTAACGAGCTTACTGTTATAAATTGGATCTGGTAAGACATCACGTTTTGCGACTTTTCCTTTACGTGGCATATTCGATTCTCCTTTCCTTATTTAGCTGCTTTTGGTTTCTTAGAACCATAAAGTGAGCGGCCTTGTCTACGGGCTTCGATACCCGCACAGTCAAGTGTTCCACGAATAATGTGATAACGAACACCTGGTAAATCTTTAACACGTCCACCTCTAATCATAACTGTGGAGTGTTCTTGTAAGTTGTGTCCTTCACCACCGATATAGGCAGTGACTTCATAACCATTGCTCAAACGTACACGGGCGTACTTTCTTAATGCTGAGTTAGGTTTCTTGGGTGTCATTGTACCGACACGGGTGCAAACACCTCTTTTTTGTGCGGAAGGTTGATTTGTTTCCTTTTTAGTAAGGGAGTTCCATCTTTTGCCTAATGCTGGTGCTTTAGATTTAACGACGGCAGTTTTTCTTCCTTCGCGAACTAATTGGTTAATTGTTGGCATTTAACTGCTCCTTTCAATTTAAGTGTTTATCTACCACGGAACCGAGTGTGTCATATCTTCCTTTAAAAAATAGACCGTTCCTTGGTCACGTGGGTAATTAGCAACACACGCTTATATAATATATATTAATTAAGAAAAGATAATCAAGCATATTTTAAAAAAGTTATTTCAAAAACAGAAAATATAGATGCATTTATACATAAAATAGAAGCAAAAAGATAATTAAAAATAGACTAGTAGATTATTGCGATATCGCAAATTGTCCAACATATATTGGTAAATTGTATTTATCTCTAATTACAAAGATAAATGGGGAATTTAGTTTTACAACATATCCTTTGGTTGGTAATGGAGCAGCACCGCTAGCGCCGATAGAAAATGTAACACTTTCTACTTTTGTTCCATCTTCATTAAAAGTAACAACATTTTTTTGTTTTGTATATCTTAAAGATATAGGGTCAACAACATCTTCGTTAAAAGCACTATTAAATACATAATTATCTTTATCGTATATTGCGCTTATCTCTGTATCTTTTAAGACGTTTTTTAAATCAATATTATTTTCCATAGTAAATTTAGGAAGAGATAGATCGATATTACCATATGTATATTTACTCTTATCAAC
>JAZLFA010000020.1:0-8731 GCA_045615545.1 Bacilli bacterium
AATCAAAATAATTATAAAATTCATCACACTTATGCCAATATGCATAACCCCAATTATCAAAATTCCATTTATCCATATATTCATTAAGTTCATAATCTATGTAATAGATTAAGTTATCCTTAACAACAAAATTTGTGGAAAAATAATCAAGATTATATGAATGATTTTTACATAAAGATGCAAAATATTTAATTTGATCAATATATTCATCTTTCATTTGATCTAATAAAACTAATTCATTGATTAATGGACCATCAATGTATTCTTTAATTAATATGTCATTAGCTTCATCGCTATCAACTAATTGGGGCACTCTTACACCAATTTCTTTTAGCTTTTTATATGCATTAACTTCACTTTGAAATTTATTGCCAAATTTATAATATGAGCAAGGTTCATGATGAAGTTTTTTGAGTACAAATAAATCATTATTTAGTTTTACTAAATAAGAATAGCCACCTTTGCCGCGGCCAAGTAATTTAATTACATTATATGTTTTATTATTAACAACAAATTGTTCCATTAATCTTTGAAGATATCCGCAATGATTTGTTTCATTTCAGGAAGATGTTTAACCATGTCTTCTAATAATGCAAATTGGCATCTAGCGCGATCTAGATTATGTTTTGGATAATTAATCTTAAAATATTGATCGCCGTCAATATAGTCATCTAAGAAACGCATACCACATTCAAATGTCATTGCTAAAGCACCATAAGCCATATATTCAACTTCTTTTGGAGTTAAAATCCCTTTTAATTCTCCTAAAAAGCCTTCTGCAAACGCCTTATATAATGGTAATGATAATTTTACTTTGCTTAAATCAGTTTCGTCTTCACTGGCCTCGTTTGCGCCATATCTAATCGCATCACCAAAATCATGTGCGAGCAAGCCAGGCATAACTGTATCTAAATCAATAATGCATAAAGGTTCGAAACTACCATCTTTTAATAAAGCGTTGTTTGTTTTGGTATCATTATGTGTAACTCTTAATGGCAATTCGTTTTTATGTTCAGAAATAAGTAAACCATATTCTTTTAACGCTTCGAGTTTTTCGATATCTTTTTGAACTTCATTAACTCTCTTTAAAGGATCTTTCTTGGTAGTAAAGATGAAATGTTTATATCTTCTTTCTGTATCGTGGAAATATGGAATAGTTTCATATAACTTAGTAGCGTCAATATCACCAAGTCTTTCTTGGAATATACCAAAAGCTCTACCAACGTTTTTCATAATTGCTGTTGTGATTTGGCCATCTACTGCGACACCTTCAAAGAAGGTGTATAATCTCCAGAAAGCATCTTGATTGATAAAATAATTATCGCCATTATAAGTATGATGGAAATGAAGTGCTTCTTTTGGATTATTTTTACGGATGTGTTCACAAACAAGATCAATGTTGCTCATAATCAAAATTGGATCTTTAAAGACATTGATATTAATCTTTTGAACAACATAATATTTTTCGCGATTGCTCACATGGTCAAGAACACATACTTTGTAAGTATTATTGATATGACCCATCTTCATTTCAATGATATTAATAATTGGGTCATGAATTTTAAATGTCTCAAGTACGCGAGACATTGTGTTTAATAATTGTGCGTTCATAATTTATTTTCCTTCGTAGACAAGCTGTCCTAGTTTATATGTTTTCTTAACATGTAAGTTTTCATCTAATAAAACAAAATCCGCTAAATAATTGGCCTTAATTATTCCACGATCTTTTAAACCTAAGCTTTGAGCTTGGTTATAAGAAGAAATTTTACTTAGTTCACTGAGTGAAGCTCCAGTAATATCTCTTATATTTCTAATTCCTTGATCCATTGTTAATAAAGATCCCGCTAATGGACCACTAGTTAAATAAGCAGCGCCATCTTTACGGATACATGGAAGTCCAAATAAATCAAAATTAACTAAATCGCTATGCTTAATCTTTAAAGCATCAGTAATAATCATAAATTTATCACTACCAATAATCTTATAAGACATCTTTAAGGCTTCAGGACAAACGTGGATTGTATCACAGATAAATTCTCTATAGAGAGAATCAAAATAGAAAGCTGCACTTAAAACACCTGGTTTACGATGATGGTGTCCACTCATGGCATTATGGGTATGAGTTGTGTTTGTAAGCCCTACTTTAATAGCCTTTTCTACATCGCTAAATGTAGCGTCGCTATGTCCTGCAGAAACCACTACTCCATTTTCCTTACAGAATTTAATGAATTCTAAAGCCCCTTCTTTTTCCGGTGCCATAGAAATGTATCTGACATTGTTATCACTAGCTTTAATGAATTCTTTCATTTCATTAATATCAGGATTACGAATGAATGCTTCATTTTGTGCCCCTTTATGCTTTTCATTAATATAAGGACCTTCAAAATGGATACCTAATAAAGAAGGATTTTCTTTTTTAGCAAGTTTAACTTGCTCACAAACATTCATTAATGATTCGTGATCGCTTGTAAGGGTGGTTGCTAAATAAGAAGTAACGCCTTCACTATATAATGCTTCTGAGATTACTTTGTAATCATCCTTTTTAGCGTCCATAAAATCAATCGCACAAGATCCATGAATATGTAAATCAATAAATCCCGGCATTAAAATCAAACCATGTTGATCTAATGCTTGTTTATCAAAACAATCGCCACTATTAACGGAAACTATTTTTCCTTCGGCGATTTCAATATAGCCTTTTTCAATAACTGAGTCTGGCAAAACTATTTTTAAGTTTGAGAGGATCATAAATTCTTCTCCTAGCGGAATATATTATATAGATATTTTTTTCTGTAGAAAAGAAAATTGATACTAATTTTCAAATTGATTTAGCGCTTATGTGGCATATAATTATGCCGAAAGGAGAAAAACAATGAAGAAAAGTTTATTATTACTTTGCGCATTACCTCTAATACTCACATCCTGTGGCGGTGGAGAAAGTAATTTTTATGGCAAAACATATTCATATAAAAGCGGATGCTGCTATAACTTAGATACAGCTAGCCCTTCTCTTAGTGGAGAAAAATCCATGAGAGATTATATTGAAGAAGCCTTTAGAGATAACAATGTTAACTTAGAAATGTGTGGCGGTCTTAATGGCTACAACATTATCCCATTTGAAAAATGTGGTAATTATAGCGAAATGATCACCAACATGGAAACTATGGCTAAAACCAGTTTTGATCGCGCTTATGAAGGCGGATTATCATTTACCGTTGGAACAAAAGAAGATAAAACATTCACTCTTAAACTAGGAAACGATGTTTATGACTGGAAATTTAGCGAATATGCCGATCAAGAAACGGTATTAATGTTAAAAAATGGTGAAAAAACAGTAGGAGAAATCACAAGTGCTCCTATTATTGGCTATGGTTGGAGAAATGGCCACTGCGAATGTGTCCAAATTGAACTTGATGGTGTTAAATCATGTGTTGAATTCGTTTTTGGATTCAAAAGAAACGTTGAAATCGACGGAAAAGAATATTCCGGTTTAAGATGGGGGGTTTGGGCTAAAATCGACTAATAATTAATTTTATTAATTTAGCACAAAAAAGGAGTTGAAATTCAACTCCTTATTTTTTATTCTTATCGCTTAAGAGAATTGTGGTCCCTTACCAGTAAACTGTGAATTATATAAAGCAGCATAGAAACCATCTAACTTCATTAATTGATCATGGTTACCAGTTTCGATAACATCGCCATCTTTCATAACGATGATGAGATCGCTGTTCTTAATGGTAGACAAACGGTGTGCGATAACAAAGCTTGTTCTACCTTTCATAAGTGCATCCATTGCGTCTTGAATGAGAAGTTCGGTACGTGTATCAACACTACTAGTAGCTTCATCAAGAATGAGCATTGGAGCATTTTGCACCATTGCTCTAGCAATAGTGAGTAATTGTTTTTGTCCAGCAGAGAGACCACAATCTTCGTTTAATACGTGATCATATCCACCAGGTTGTTGACGAATGAAGGTATCGCAGTGAGTCGCTTTACAAGCTTCATATACTTCTTCATCAGTAGCATCAGGACGAGAATATTTCAAGTTCTCCATAATGGTGCCTTCGAATAGCCAAGTATCTTGAAGGACCATACCAAATAAGCTTCTAACATAACTACGGTTAAGTGCCTTGGTGTCAACTCCATCAATTTTGATGGAACCACTATTAACTTCATAGAATCTCATCAAGAGGTTAACCATTGTTGTTTTACCTGCACCGGTAGGACCGACAATAGCGATCTTTTGACCATGTTTACCTTCTTCACAGAAATCATGAACAATGATTCTATCTTTGTTATAGCCAAATCTAACGTGATCAAATGTGATATTACCTTGGACATTAGAAATGGTGTCAGTTTTATTAGATTCATCTGGTTCATCTTTTTGTGCTAAGAACTCGAAGATTCTTTGAGCGCTTGCGAAGGCTCTTTGCATTGTAGCAAAGTTAGTTGCGATTTGGTTCATTGGTGAAAGTAATTGATCACCATAAGCAACAGCAGCAACTATAGTTGCAATTGAACTAGCTTTAACATCTGGATCGCTAGAACTTAAGTTAACAACAATAACACCACCAACTAAAGCAATCGCACAGAAAAGTACGTTACTTAAGAAGTTAGCAAGAGGAATTGTTGCACCACTATAGAAGTCAGCTTTAGACATAGTCTTTTCTAGCTTGTGGTTAGAAACACTGAACTTATCTCTATTTCTATCATGAGCATTAAATACTCTAAGGATGTTATATCCAGAGAAGCTTTCTTCAGCATGAGAAGAAACAACGCTGGTAATTTCACTTCTTTCAAGGAAGTATTTTTGGCTCTTACCACCAACTTTAATCAAGATATAGAGAATAAATGGGAGTAAGACAACTGCCACAATACCAATCTTCCATGAATTCCATCCGCCTTGAGCAACTTTATCGACATCAAGGAAGAAGATCATGATGATAACACCAATGACAGTGATAATAGAAGAAATAACTGTTGATAATGTAGCGTTAAGAACAGTAGAGATGATATCAACATCGTTACTAACGTAACTTAAGACATCACCAATATTTCTTGTGTCAAAATAATTAAGTGGTAAGTGATTGATTTTACCAATCATCTTATTTCTTAAATCAGCACAGCCTCTAGCAACAACACCAGAGACAATATAGACTTGGACATATTGGAATAAACAGCCTAAACCGAATAAGCCAATAGTAATATAGGCATTGAGCCATATTTTATCCATATCATCGCTAGCACGGACACCGGCTTCCCAGTTAATTAAGATTTCGCCCATTTGTTTTAAGAACATTGGGGCAGCAATGATAAATAATGTACCAATTATTGCGAAAACAATACCGACAATAATTTTGCCTTTTTCTTGGCTAATAACGTCTCTTAATTTACCACCAGGAGTTTCTTGTTTTTGAGTTTTACTAAGCTTTTCATAAACATTAGTCTTTGTCATTTTCGAGTTCCTCCTTACTTAATTGTGATAAAGCGATTTCTTTATAAACAGCACAGGTCTTAAGTAACTCTTTATGAGTTCCCATACCCACTGCTTCGCCTTTTTCAAGAACGATAATCTTGTCAGCGTCCATAATGGTACCGACTCTTTGAGCAACGATAACATTAGTTGTGCCAACACATTGTTTTTTGATTTCGCCACGTAATACTTTATCAGTGCGATAATCTAGAGCAGAGAATGAATCATCAAAGATGAAAATTTCTGGTTCCATAATAATTGCACGAGCAATACATAATCTTTGTCTTTGTCCACCAGAAACGTTTTTACCACCTTGAGAGATTTCATAATTTAATCCATCAGGAAGTTTAGAAACGAACTCAGTGGCTTGGGCAATAGATAAGGCACGCTCAATTTGAGTTGGATTAGCGTCAGGCTTACCAATTATAATATTGTTTACAAGTGAATCATGGAATAAGTATCCTCTTTGAGGAACGTATCCAAATTTAGCATTTAAGTCTTCTAGATTGTATTCTTTAACGTTAACACCATCGATTAAGATTTCACCTTCAGTGCAATCAAAGAATCTTGGCATTAAGTTGATCAATGTTGATTTACCACTACCGGTAGCGCCAATAAAGGCAATTGTTTCACCTTTCTTAACGGAGAAGGAAATGTTTTTAAGAACAGGCTCTTCTGCTCCTGGATAAGAGAAGGAAACATTTTTAAATTCAATTGTGCCAACTTCGTTAGTAGCAGGAGAAGTTTCCTTACCAACAACACTTGGTTTAGTATCAATAACAGTGTTGACACGTTTCATACAGACGATACATCTTGGTAATTGGATAACAACGGCAATAACCATGACGAATCCAACTAAGATTAAGGCTGCGAATTGAATAACAACAGAAATCTTGGAATAAGTAAATGTTGAACCTTCTTGACTCATAATTATGGCACCGATTGTGTAAATAGCAACATTGAGTAAGCCAATAATTAATTGCATCAAAGGCATCAATAAACCCATACCTCTGTTAGAGAATCTTTCGGTTTTCATTAATATGCTATTAACAACACCGAATTTCTTTTCTTGATAGTCTTCAGCATGATATGCTCTAACAACTCTTAAGCCTTCTAAGTTTTCTCTTGTAACTAAGGAGACCTTATCAAGTTTAACTTGAATAGCTTCATACTTAGGTAAGACAACAAGAATGATGATTACAATCGAAACAATCATTAACGCTAAAGCGATAGCGACAGCGATTGTAAGAGGCCAAATTTGTTCAATAATCAATTGAACTAAAGCAAATATGGCAAGTAATGGTCCATAAATGATATAACGGAACAATAAGTTTAAAGTGTCTGCAACGAATGTTAAGTCATTAGTAGTTCTAGTGACTAAAGAAGAGACACTGTAGTCATTCATTTCTCGACTTGAGAACATGCTGACTTGTTTAAATAATTCATATCGAGAAACAGAAACGATATGAGCGGTCAAAACACTGGCAATTTTACATGTTGTAAGCGCGGCTACGCCCGCAACAGCAGCGTAAAGAAGTAACCAAAGAATATCAATGGCTATGACTGTTATTTGTTCGCCACTTTGTAAATGCGCAATTACTTGACCTAGTTGGGATGGAATCAAACATTCCATATAAGCGTTAATTGCAATAGTTATTAAAATAACTAACAATAACCATTTATATTTCCCAGCACGTTTAAGGAATTTAAACATAATAGCTCCTTTCAATAGGTATATTGATTTTATCAAATTAACAATTAAAAGGATAGAAAATATTATTGAATTTTACTTGCTCCCATTGGGGAAATAGAAACATCGATAACACTATTAGGACCAAAAGTGTCGCGCATTGCTTTCACTAATGGTTCGTATTCTTCTTTGTTAACAAAAGAGATTATTGTTCCCATAAATCCACCACCATGGACACGATGTGCGCTATTAGGTGCTACTTTACGCGCAATTTCTAATGCTCTTTCTGGAGATAAAGCGTATTGTCCAGGCACTTGTGTATTACATAATAAGTTAGAGGAAGATAAGCCACTTTCGTTAATTGCTTTATAAAATAAAGCTAAGTCTTTATCCTTAATCGCATTAAAAGCAATGTCCACTCTTTTTACTTCATCAAAATAGTGTGTTGCTCTAGCTATTTCTCTTTCTCCTAATAAATATGGATTTTCTTTAATTAGTTCTTCAAATTTTTCTTGATTAACTTCTCTTAAATATTCTTTACCTAAGGCGTTAGCAACCTTCTTCATATCTAAAGGTATAGCGGCGTAATAACTAGTGAGTCCCGCATGACTACCACCAGGATTAGTTAACAATATTTTGATATCAAATGGGAAATTAGTATTTTTCACTTTTGGAGCGTTTGGATCTTTAAAATCAACATAAGAGATACCACCCGATGCACTACCAATTTGATCAAGTAGTCCACATGGCTTACCAAAATAATCTCTTTCTGCTTCTTGGCTAATCTTAGCAAGTTCAATCTTACCAACACTACCATCGTTATAAAGTTCGTTAATAATTGTGCATATCAATAATTCGAATGCCGCACTAGAAGAAACGCCACTACCAGCAATTACTTCTGAAACTGAATAACCATTAAAGCCACCAACTTTATAGCCTCTTTTGATAAACCCACTAACAATACCGTGTATCAAACCTTCTGTTTTCATATATTCAAGTTCGTTTGGTTCCGTTAAATTACATTCAATATGATATTTACCGTTCCCTTCTGAAACTAAGTTGATATCATTCCCATCATTTTTACTAACCGCTGCTCTTATATATAACGTTGCACTCGCTACTAATGCAGTACCGCGATTATGATCGGTATGATTACCAATGATTTCAAGTCTACCTGGACTTAAGAAAAAATCAGTAGGTGCTTCTTTATAAGCCTCGAAGAATTTGTTGATTAAGTAGTTTCTAATTTCTTCCATAGAAAAACACTCCTTTACGTGCATATATTATAACATAAAATTATATTATTAACAATATAATTTTAATGAATAAAAAATAATACAAAATAAAACAACAAATTGTTAAAAGTAAATGTTATCTAATCACTATTTGTAAAGAAAATATTGCTACTGTTATAACTGGTAAACCAATAATTGAACTACTCCCACTTAATCACAAGTGATTTGAAGATGGGAGATTCCTAGGCAAGGCTAGTATTCTAGCCAGTAAGTAGGCTATCCCCGTAGTTCCTACGGTTAGATTGTATTTGTTAATTAGGAAGGCTTAACAAT